>JAAXKN010000029.1 GCA_025612375.1 Ignavibacteria bacterium | reverse complement strand
CGGCACCGTCTCCACGTACTCGTAGCGCCCGTCGGTCTGCATCACCTGAATCGTTATTTCAGATGCCGTCACCTCTACCCGCACCCGGCCATCCGGGAGCATCTCCAGACAGGTGTAGCCGCCGCGCCTGATGCCGTCCGCGTCGGTGTAGACCAACTGCTGGCCGTCTTCGGACTCGCACGGCGGCAGATCGGGGCCACCTGGGAGCATCCGTGTCGCAAAGATTGCCTTCATTTTCAGCCCTTCATAAACTCTTCCAAGAGGTTATACTGCCCCTCAGTTCCCCGCGCGTAAATTTTCACTGCCTTAATATCCACTCCGCCTGTGCTGTAGAGGCAGTGCTTCCTGTTTCCGACAATGGCTGGATCTGCGATTGTCTGCGTTGTTCCGAGCAAAGAGTCGTTATAATACACGCTATAGCCTGTTCCGTCCTTGATAACGTATAACCACGCATCGGCCACAAAAGTTGCCGCCTGATCCATGACCGTAGTTTTCACACCTGAAACCGTCTTGGCGAGATAGCATCTGCCGTCTTGCAGGTAGGCAGTGGCAAGGTTTTGAGGATTTGGCTGGTTATCCAGATTGAGTGTTAGACCTGCCTGTGCCCCAGCAGCGAGCGAGTGGATCTGGACGCCAGCGACCACGTCCGGCGTGGAGAGCGTTGCTGTGCGGTAGTAATCTGCTGGCACTGATGGGTTGTTTCGCAGGTAGCCACCACTCACGCTCCACGTTGGCCCCTGCCACTCCACACCGCCACCACCAGAACCGAGGCCGCCCGCGATGCCCTCGGCGTGGCCCTTGCCGTCGGAGATGCCTTGCAGGGAGAAACCGTCTGACAGGAGAGGCGTGGGGAGCCAGAGGCGATGCGGGATGCGGAGAGTATCTATTTCTGCTTGCGCGTTGTTGTTAGTGATAGCTGGATATATAGTAGATACATTGCTCCTAGAATCTACCCACATCAAACGCCAGTCAGAACTAGATTTTAGCAGTAGCATCATTCCGTTAGAACGCAACAATACTGCTACGTTGTAAGCAGTATCAGCAATCCAAGACCCGATGGATGGTAACTGCGCTCCACCAGCGTGCCCTGTTATAATGTTTCCTGGGAAAAATGCCAAATCTGCCGCAGTCGCAGCTCCTGTCGTGGAAAGCGCGAAGCCAATAATAACCTTGTTATTTTGCTGGATATTAGCGACCATAATTCGGCCAGATTGGCGATTTATCGTCGGATAAAATACCCCCGGATCGCCCCATACCGGTGTCGCTTTCCCGCCGCTAATCACCAACTTTCCACCGGCCACGGACATCTTATTCTCGGTGTCCGTCACCGTTCTGGTCTGCCCGGTGCGGCATTTCGTTCCGTTCACCGCCCCGGCGGGCAAATCGGTGTCGAAATCGTCGCGTAGGAGGAACTTGATTGGCTTACGTAATGTCGTTAAAAGACTCATTACAGCGCCTTTACTACAAGCCTTACTGTTTGTGCCGTGGCCTGGATCTGTGCAGCGCCAGCAGAGGTTGTATAGAGCTGTACGTAATTTACACCAGTCAATACAACAACATCCGGCACGGCGCGATAAGCTGCAGCTCCATTCAACAGAATACTTTGTTCTGCACCATAACTATCTTGCACCGAAATACCAGCAGTAGCGCCATCAGACGATCTACGTATTTTACAAGCATCCCCAGCAAGCGTTGCAGGCAACACTACACCAACAAGAGTATATCCTTTAATATCAACAATATCGCTGACACTTGCGCCTTGAGCAAAATTGACAGTGATTTCTTTTAACGCAGCGCCACCGACACGCACCGGATTATCTCGATTAAAAAGAGCAAGAGGCCCCATGATATACTCCTATTCAGTCTTCGTCTCAATGACCGGCTCAAGTACCAAATTGACTTTCCACTTGCGGCCAGCAAAAGTCATCGTGCAAATCTTATTCACTTCAATATGATCGGTATCCGCTAATTTAGCAGCAGCAGCTTCATCGACTTCACGACGCACATAACTCTTCACAATACCAGCAAAATCAAATAAACCCATAAAAAATTTCCCAAAATTCATCGCAGCCTCAATTCTACACTAAGTTCAAGCCCTCTTGCCAAGTAATCGGCGAGCGATCCGAAACCCCAAACAACCACCATTGGTTTGTGCTATCAAAGCCCAGTTTCTTCAAACTCCACTGATCATCAGTCACCATGGTGCCGGTTTCCAAGATGTGCAGTTGGTTTACTCGCCAATACGCCATGGAGTGAAAGTGGCCGATACACAGCGCATCCAATGGTGCCAAGGCCCCGGAAGTATTCCAGCGTAAGAGGCGATTTTGCACCCCGTACCACGGAATACCGGCGGTCGAATAGATTTCATCACCATGGTAGAGCAGATAATTATGGTCGCGAATCTGCACCTTATTCATGCAGTAATTCTGCTCATTCAGATAAATCGGCATCTCGCCTTTCAACTCGCCACTCAAATAGCGATAAAAGACCAGATCCCAGTTGGTATTCTCGTGCGCGAAGCGTGAATTGCGGCCATGATTACCGACTACCGCGTGGATCTCGACCTTGCCCCACAAATCTTGCTGCCGCATCAGCCACGGCTTGACGATAGAAACCAGCCGCCATGCTTGCTCGTTCGGGTCGGTAATGATCTGGTGATGCACCTGTGTTGGGTAAATTCCGCCGCCATCGCAGATGTCGCCGAGCATGAAGATCGCCAAGCGATCCGCCGTAATGTTGCGCCGTTCCTTCAACTCCGCCAACTGACCGCCCAGACGCTGAAACCGATCCTCAAAAACTTCCAGGTTATAGCTCTCCGTCTGCTTTCCGTAGTGCCAATCAGAGGTCTGCAGTACTACAGTCTCTTTCGCCATAATGGGGTTCACCTATTCAGTTTTCTCAGTCGCTTCCGCGTCCACCACCACAACCGCGTTGGACGGCATGTTGACCTCAATCGTCTCAATCGGCTTGGTCACAGTCGTATTGACATCCACCGCAACCGGCTGATCCAGGCCCATCAACTTACGGATACTCTCGCTGACCCTCAACGATTCGCGAATGGCCCGCAGATCGCCATCGGCAATCATTTCATCCAGCTCAAACCGTAACTCTTCCAACCGGCCCAACTCCCGCCGCCGCAACTCATACTTCATCCCGTCCTGGGCCAAGGCTCGACCCGTATAGTAAGCCACGACATTCGGCGGCAAACCAAGCATCCTCCCAATCTCGCGATAATGCTTGCCCTGCACCAGCGCGAGGTTGAGCAGCTTTTCTATCTTTTCCGGTGGCATGCCAAGCTCAGGCTTGGCCGGTTCTACTGGATTCTTCGCCATCTCATTCTAACTCTAAATTTGTTAAATTTTTCACATTCGCGTGCGCGTAGGCCAACATGCACACCGCGTCCGCCACGTCCGACAGGGCCTTCTTATCCCTTTTCACCATGGGGTTTGGTGTCCAGCCAAGCCGATACGCGGCCTCTTCCATCATTTCCTTGGAAGCGTTGCCGTTGCCGGTGGCGAATTTCTTGATTTGTTTTACTTCCAACGGCAGGAGCGGAATGTGGTGCGTCATGGAAACCTCAAACAACACGCCCTGCAAACGCCCGTAAACGTGCGCGGCATCCGTGCCCATGTGCCGCCTTACTAACTCATAAGCGATGATGTGAATATTGTTTTCTTCAACACACAACTCAAGGTTATTGCGCAAGCGGACTGTTTGCATGCCGACGGGTTCAGTGTTATTGACTTTCAACTGCCAGTGCTCGGCATGTTTTCGATCATCCGTATTCCACGCCACACCAGTGGACTGACCTAAATCCATGGCGAGGATGTTATATTCACCATTTGGGGTTAGTTGGATTTTCAAGTTGCACCTTTGGGCCGCGGAGAGGGCTGATAGCAAGGGGGAACTACCAGCCCTCTACTAAGGGGAAGTATTGCATACAGTGTCCTTGTATGCTAAGATAAGTATAACACACTAACGCAAATCTGTCAAGAGCTAACCGCTTTACTAAGACAAAAGTACACATAAGAACGAAGCGTTTTTACAACAAAAAATCTGAGTGTTGATAGTCGCCTTGTCATTTCGCGTAAAAGGTGAAAGGCGGGTATGTTGACTCATTGACTCATCTTTGTCCGCTCTTGTCCGCTCCTGTCATTGTCCGCTTATGTCCGCTAACTACGTCGTGCTATTAGTCACAATACCCCTTGCACTGTGGTATAGAGTGTGCTATACTGTCGCTAGGCGCTACTCACAGCGTCGAAAGGGGAACGCACATGTTAGACGTTATCGCGGATGTTAGACTAGCTATAGCTTATCTGTTACTGTCGCACTCCTGCCTGCGTCGCATTAGCAGGCGCGAGTGCTATCAATTATCACGCGCAGCATGGCGGCAAGCAGGTAAGGATCTTCACCTGGTATGCAAGTTCGCTATCCGTATCACCTGGTAACACTCCTACCACTAAAGCCCGCTGCCGTTTGGCAGCGGGCTTTTCTTTTGCTCTCCTTCCCTCTCCCTTCCCATTAAACCCCTGTAATGCCCTCTAGCGTTCGTTTTAAGGCGTTTTCCTTATTCTCCCGTATCAATACGCGCTTATCACAAACGCGTCTTAGATGGCGCATATACGCGCTTTACGCGTATATTCACACTAGCAAAAAACTTTGAAAAAACATTAGAAAAAACGTTGACAGTATGTATTGAACCTGCTATAATAGCGTTGTTCGTTAGGATGCACTTTGAAAGCAGCATACTGAAAACACTTGAAAAAAGAGTTTGAAAAAACTCTTGACAGGGAATAAGCAGTATGCTATACTAAGTGCGTTCGGTTTGATTGAACCTTACACAAAAGCATAGCGTTAGCAAGTGTTAGAGCAAACTTGCAAACTGAGATGCCCCAACAAATAGCGGATGCTATCGGGGAACAAGGTAAGAAGTTTACTCTTGACACAAAACTAAAGTTATGCTACACTGTAAGCGTTCGGTTACAACGAACAGATAACTTGTCTAGACGCAAGTTATCAGTAGCAATACCTTGTAAGATAACGCTGCTAGGATTGGACACCCCCGGCAATGCTGGGAACGTTCCACTAGCGGCACCATGATTAAGGGCGGGAATCTATCTAAAATAGCCCTGCGCTAGAAACACAAACCGAATGTGGCAGTAGTATCACCACAAACGGAACGCCGCGCAGGATCCTATGGATAGAATCCCTTCGCACAATCGCTTTATGCGAACAAGCGGACTCGGTGCGCGTTTGGCACACGCGCATAAATAATCATGGTTTTACCTTGACAAGAGCACATGCCGTATAAAACGCAGGATCGATAGTCCAGGCATCCTTGCGAGCATCGGCGCTCGCCTGGAGGATTACGCCAAAGGCGATTCGGTAAGCGTGGAGGATGGTATCCTCCCGTGCAGGTTAGTGCGATTAGACATGCCTTGCTAGACGCAAGAGAACGCACCCGGCGGAAATCAATCCGCTTCGCGGAAACACGCAACAACACCATCTGGATGGTGGGGAATACGTGGCAACGGGAGCGGGGCGGTGCGGCTAAAGCGTTGGGACTCTTGACAGCCGTTTTACGGCAAGGCGTGTTGGCTATGCGTGTTTCCTTCCCCCTAACACGGGGAGGGGTATCCCTTGGCCCTGTCGAAAGACAAGGCTTAGGGATGCCTCTCCCCTCCCTAATTCCTTGCACCAATGGCGTTCCTTTGCGCCATTAGTGGAGGGAATCTGCTCTCCAAAGGGAAGGGGAAGGAAATAACATGCAAGAGATTAACAAGCAGCTTCACGAATTGACGTGCCAGGAAAAGGTTCACGTCCATCTGGCGAAAAACGCCATCACTTCGACCGGCAGGCGGCTGATCTACGACTATTTAGCGTCACAGCATCTGCCGTACATGCCGGAAGAGGCGATTGAATGGGTGTGGAGCACTAAGCGAGGCACCTTCCCGAAGCGTTTGGCGAAGTGGTATAAGGTGAATCACCAGATTGCCATCGACGCCCTGACGCTTTCGGAAGTGGGCAATATCGCTTCCTACAACGCCGAGGAAGCCACGGACTACACCATTGACTTTACCAAGGATATTCATTCTTGGCAGTCCGGCGACTTCGGCGACCACGGCTCATGCTACTGGACGTGTCGAAACGCGGCGCGTGACATGTTGGAAAACATGAATAGTTACGCGGTGCGTTTCTACGAAGCACGCATCGAAGGTGCGTACGAAAGTGGACGTGAACGTGCGGTGTGGGGTGAAGGCTATCGCGGCTATGCTCGCGCATGGCTGACGCCGATCACCTACGAACAAGAGGACGTGAAGCAGCACGGCTTAGTGTTGTGGAACGCCTACGGCATCGAATGCCTGAAAATGGCGCGTACTCTCGCGTCCTACTTGGGCGTTCCCTACAAGAAAATCGAGCTGTGGAACAATAGCGACTCAGATGGCATGCTGTGGATCAATGGGGCGCACGGCTATCTCCTCGGAAGCCAGGACATGATCGACCGGATCGACGCCTGGGATTTCCGTGAGGAAGACTTGCAGCCGGAGCGCGTCTGCTGCGTCTGCGGCGAAACGCTTGACGGTGACGACGACAACTACTACACCGACGAAGACGACAACATCTACTGTTCGGACTGCTGGCACGAGCGTTTCGTGCAGTGCGAATGGTGCGACGAATGGATCCCGCGTGACGAGGCGATTTACGCCGAAGACACCGGAGATCCCTACTGCCAGCACTGCGCCGACCGCCATCTCTACGAGTGCAGCGACTGCGGTAATTACTACACCGAATCGCTGACCGAAGTAGAGGGCATGAGGGGCGACGGCGTGTGCGAACACTGTCTGGAATGTGGCGACTATACCTGCTGCGACCACTGCGACACCTGGATTCGCAGCGAAGACGCAGTGGAGGTGCAGGGCGACTACTGGTGTCACGACTGCGCCACGCAGGAAGCCTTCGAGTGCGAGGAGTGCGGCGCAATGCACTTCAAGACTCAGCACTACTACGACCAGGAAACCGGAAAGCACCTGTGCCGCGAGTGCTACGAGGACGCGCAAGCGAACAAGGAGGAGTTGGTAACCGCTTGATCGTTGATCTTGCACCATTGGAGGATGGTGCAAGAATGAGCGATCACGCTCATTAGGGGGGAAACACACATGAAAATCAAGATTGAACCGCCGATGCGTACGATCACTGTCGAAATGGATAAAGAAAAATTCATAATTGACAGTGCCACACACACGGAATTTGAAGCACGATTATTGATCGCGCTTCGCGACTTGAACTTTGATGGCGGATTTCACATTAGTAATGATGTGGAATACTGTGGGCTTACTGAATACATCAAACCACAGTATAAGATCACGCGTTATGTCATTCTCACGCGTGACTGGCAGATGCCGGAAGAAGACATTGTGAAAGCTATCACAAGCGCCTTCCAAGTCTGATCGTTGATTGAGTCCTGTCACGCAGGACTCAAATGAGCGATCAAGCTCAATAGGGAAAAGGGGGAAATACGCATGAAATATGACATAGACACCCTGTGTCACCGCTGTCTGGCCGACATCGGCGACTTCCGCCGGTTCGGCACGCCGGGCGGCTTCGCGGAAGAAGAATACATTTTTCGCGACAATAACTCACCGATCCTTGGTGTCGCTCACCTGGACACTGTATTTGACGATAAGTCACACGACATGTTCGTTGAATACAAGAATAAGACTGGCAGTATCCACGAAGTTATATCGCCTAGACTAGACGACCGACTAGGAGCGTATGTGCTACTTGACCTACTTCCTAGGCTTGGTATCACACTGGATATACTGCTGACTACAGGTGAGGAACACGGTGCGAGCACGGCAGATATATTCGCCGTTGACTGCAAGAAAAAGTACAATTGGATCGTGGAGTTCGACCGTGCCGGAACCGACGTGGTAACCTACCAATACGGCGATGAAACACTGGATAATTTGCTGAAAAACTATGGCTTTAAGCTAGGCTGTGGTAGTTTCAGCGACATCAGCGTAATGGACGAACTAGGTTGCAAGGCCTTCAACGTCGGGATCGGCTACCACGCGGCGCACACGACGCACTGTTACGCCAACCTAGGCGAACTCACCGGCCAGATCCGTAAATTCGCCCGCTTTTACAAGAACAATCGTGACGTATTCCTGCCGCACCAGTACGAACCGCTGCGGCAAGCGTATACCTACGGTTGGGGCGGCAAATACGAACCGTGGTGGGATCGCGGCTACAGTTGGAGCAAGAAAGACGATGGCGAAGCGGAGAATCTGCGCGAAATGCTAGGCTACAATTACGACGAAGACGACCTCTACGCGGGCGGAAAGGAGGACGACGACCCGATTTACCGCAAGCCGGGTTACGACCCCGGCCCGGAAGAATTACGCGAAAACGGCTTAATTACCGACGATTGACCGTTGATACTGCGCTCTACGGAGCGCAGTAATGAGCGGTTACGGGAAAGAAACACGCCGTGCAAGCTAACGTATGCAGCTAAAATCGACGTAAAGGCACTTTACAGGCGTTTTAAGCGACTTTTATCCCTCAGACGGGTAATTAGCCATGCGACAAAAAATCTCCGCTTAAAACGCCTGTAAACGCGTTATGTGTTTTCTTTCACCATGGTGAGGCTGTGCGTTCCCCTGGAAGACGCCCCTTGTGAGCATACCGAGGGGTGTCTTCCCCCTTAAAATCGACGTAATAGGGCCTAGCGTGCCCGTAGAGCGACGAAACTAGCGCACGCGACTAATTACCCATGCGCGAAAGAAACGGGCCTTAAAACGGCTGAAAACGCGTTGCACGGCGCGAAACCCTGTTTTCACCATGTGAGAGAAGGGGTGATCGTTGACGGAGCGCCTTACCGGGCGTTCCAGTGAGCGATCACGCTCAGGAAGGGAGACACGCGAATGTATGGGCCTATGGCGTGCAATACTCACGCGCCTTCACACGGCGCAGTTCCGGTCGGAATGGGATTCGATCCTGGCGTTCGAGCGCCGGGAGAGAACGCGCCCCCCGGACGCCTACCTTAGCTACGTGGTGCAACTGGAGAAAAAGAGCTTGGTGGCGAGAAGCCCGAAGATCGACTACTGGCTTCTCGCCGCTTGGGTGCGGTCGCTGCGCGACCACAACCCGCGCTCGCCGCCCTAACTTTTGCAGTGTTTTTGTGGCACTGCAAAAGTGGCGGTGCAATGTGTTGCACGCAACAACCTAGGGTTGTTGCATGCAACACTTTTTTTGTTGCACGGGTTTATACGCGAGATTTTCAAAAAAGTATTGTTATGCAACAAAAAGACGGCGCCTGAGTTTGTGGCCAATTATAACGCAACTTTTCACCGAAAAGTTGCACACCCCTGTTGCATAGTGAAAAAATGGGGTTTTTTCAACCTGTTGCACGGGGGTTCGCGATTAGTGTACCACGAAAAACTGAAAATCGCTTCATAGTTTTTTCGGTATTTTCGTGGCATGATTTTCATAGCCATTTGCGTCACGCGCTTGAGTCAAAGAATCGGCGTGGTGTCTAGCATCGCGCCGAATTATGACGTTAATTTTTCGACCCGAGTTAGGCCGTTTTTGCGGCGCGATTACCATGCAATTTTTGGTGCCAAAGTCGTGTTGTGATTTTTCCCATTTTGTTGCATGATGCAACACTTTGCAACACGATGCAACAAATGGGGTAAAAGTTGCGTTATAATTGGCACCTTTTCCGCATGGTGCAACAGTTTTGCGACACAAGAAAAAAATCGAAAACATTACTTAGTGTATCGAATAATTAGCCTATAGAATTGTATACCGAATTGTATGCCAAATTCAGTCTTGCTAGGCAATCATGCCTAGCATAAGGGGGAGGAACAAAATGCCATTCGACACCGGAAATCGCGATGCCGACCGTTTCATGAACGGTCTAGCCAGTTACATTGAGCAAGACACCGGCACCGACGTCTTCCATGAAACATCGCAGATGCCAAACATTCGCCCGGTAATGCGTCAGATCATGGAGTACGCCGCCCGTAATGGCGCGGTTGACGAACGCGCACTGCGTTTAGTCACCAGCTACACGCGAGACGCGGCCAGTCGCCTGATTAATATGATGGCGTCCGTGCTGTGGTACGCGACAAAAGACAAGTCGTCAGAAAACGAGGTCTATTTCGGCGGTTTCGCCGGTCAGTTGGTGCAATACCTGAAGAATCGCACCGACACCGACGCGGACACGCCGGACTTCCCGGCCACTTGGCAGGAAGCCTCACAGCCGTCGCTTTCCACCATGGCGGGGGCGGCCTTGCTGCAGTCGCTGGCCGAACACCAGAGCATTCGCCAGGATACCACCATGGTGAAACGGGTGAAGGCCGACTTGGATGCCCTGGCCGCCGAGCTGGAGGACATGAAGGGCCTGATTGACGACTACTTCAAGCAGCCGGACGCGTATCGCTCGCGTCCGGGCCGGCTTGATCCGCAAGACGAAGACGAGTAGATCACGCGGTCAGTAGAGTATAGGTAAGCTATACTCTACTGACCTGGGGGGAAACGCATGGATGATTTCGATTGGTACTGTATGAAATGGATCGTTGGCGCGTTGCTGCTGGCCTGCTTGCTGGTTCATTTCTACGGCTGGCCGAAAGACGATGGCCGCGTTCCGTCAGTGCAGATCGTTCCAATTCATAACGGTACCTCTATCCAAATGGTGCCGATTGTGACGCCGTAAATCACCAAATAGGGGGAAGCACGATGAAGAGAGTAACATGCCCGCACTGTGGGATGCAACTCACAATGACTGAGATAGATGATTTGCCTCGTGGTGGTACGCGTCCTGCGGCCTTGCGTCGGTTGCTTAACAAGCCTGATGCCAAGGTGAAGGCGCTTGGCGACAATAGGTTTGAGTGCGAAGGTGAGGAGTATATGATCCTCACTGACCTTGAAGCTGACTCAAAGTGTTACGATGCTGTAACCGACTCGCTATGGTCATTCAGACCGTCGTTTATCCTGGATCATGTGAGTGGTGTTGACAACACGGTTGAGTTACAAAACGCACTCGCTGACATGCAAGATAGGTTGTGTGATAACAGTAATGCGCTCATAAAAGTCATGATAGACGACCTTTATGACTTCGTTAACGACGCGGTGGCCGCGGATGGGCGGGGTCATTTCTTGGCCTTCTACGACTGCATCGAACACCAGGAAGGAGAATACTTTATCTATCGCGTATAGGCTATCGTGGAAGGAAATATGAATACTGTTTATGGCATTGGTAAGAATAATCGTGGAGGCTATGTGCATCAGTGCTGCTACAGAAAATATTACCGCGAAAACGGTATTCCGGTAGGCAGCATCGAGGATGTAATTCCTTGTGAGGCTGAAAAACCGCAAGGAAAATGCTCTATCTGTGGAAGGAGTTTGTTAAACAGTCCAGTCAAAAGTTATTAACCGTTGATAGAGCGCCATACTGTGGCGCTCTAATGAGCGGTTAAATTTCAGGAAGGAGAATGCGCAGTGAAAACAACAAGAGTCCGTCAAGAAATGCGCCGTTCTATAGCCGTTGAGATAGAGATTGGAAGGGTGAACGAGCGTTTTGGTTTTTATCTCACCATGATGGCGTTTGCCTGTCTGATGGTGTATGTTGCTGGAAACATGCGGCTCATGATTATTCCTGTAATCGGCGCTGTGGTTAATACGATTTTCTGGTTGATAGCTAGACATTTAGTGGAATCTCAAAGAGCGTGACAGATACAGGAAGGATAACCTGAATGGCGAAGATGAAAAACGAAGCTGAAGTCATGCCAAAAGACTCGGTGTTAGTCATTCGAGTTCAGTTCAAAATTCCATTGACTCGTACTCAATGGAATCGAATACGTGTCAAGTCTGAAGAAATATTAAGGCTCGATTTACCGAGTGCGACCATCTACACGTGTCCGATTTTTACGCCTGACAGGACAATTCTAGTAGTTGACTACTGGGTTTACAACGAGATTCATTACTCGTTAGAAGGAATAGCGTATATGATCGGTAAATCTGTGGTATAATATCTCACATGGCGAAAGGGATGGAAACATGACAACCGACGAACAACTTTACTTGAAGGAGTTGAATCCTGAGCAGCGAAGTGTATTAGCGCAAGCGGCAACTTTTGAGCTAATCATGGCGCAGAAAGGAGATGTCTACAACATTGGCATCATTCAAGAAAACCATGTCGCCGCACGCCGTGCAGCGGAAATGCTAGGCTGGCACTTCACTGGTCGTAATGACGGTTGCTCACCCCGCGTCTTTAATGGCGAAGAGTGGGAGGATGCTGGTGACACGCGCTTATGGGAAGTGGAAAGAAACGGCATCACGCTTTCGCTTCTCCTGGCGCACCGGAGCCTGAACTTCCTGCCGTATGACTATGACGCCGCGTGTGGCTATTTGCCGTACAGTTGTGACCGGGTAGAGGAAATTCTGCTTGACCAATTAGAGGAAGCTATGGCAAATGGTGTAACGCCTGGATTTGTTACTAGAATTTCGCAAGCAGCATCGGAGCGTTGCGAGATACGCGGCACTGTCAAGGCACTGGAGTTGAAAGAACGCGCAAACGCGTTACGAAAGCGTTGTGAAGGGGTGGCGAAGAAATAGGAGCGATTTGCTGTACAGCAAATGAGTAGGGTTAAGGGGGCGGAATGAAAGTCGAAGATAAAGTCATCAGGGAATACACGCGGGAAATTGGAATGAACGAAGGTTCCTTCCGCCATTATTTCGACCTGGATGAGTCGAAGGTTAGCGGCAAGGATCTTATTATGTCGCTCGAAGTCAAGCCTGTGGTTCACGCCATTCGCCGTGCTATTGAGCTAGAGCAGGAGCGTTGCTTGAAGCTGTTGGAAAACGCAATTAAGAAAGAGAAACTTATAGCTGCTATCCATAGCAATCCTGTGTCAAAATGCCGACATGAATACGCTGTTGCAGCTCTACGGGACATAGTGCAACCTATTGCCGATGGCATAGAACCGGAGGATATGGAAGAATAAGTTTGCACGATTTGCTGTACAGCAAATGCGTGATCTGGAGGTATAATGGGGGTTAAGAACATGACGCCTGAAGAGATGGCGATTAAAATTTACGCGGAATCATCGAGACTTGATGAAGGGCAAGTCCGTTTCTTAATGAACTTGCGTGATGAAGATTCGCCTCTTCCATGGGAGAAAATACAGGCTCACCATGTGAGGCTATTCATCGAATTGATCTCTCGCGCCATTGAAGTTGAGCGAAATCGGTGCGCTGCACTAACGCGACAGGAGGCTCATTTAATAGAAAATGATCCATCGTACTCTTACAACAACGCGCTTGAAATATATGCTGGTAAGGAGGTCGTCAGTGAATTAAGGTGGCTTGCTAAACTGATTGAAAACGGCACGGAGGAATAAGGAGTTATAAGATGGACACGCCTAGAGCTGGTATCAAATCCGATGGCGAGGTTTTACACGCCACGCTTTACGGTAAGGCGAAGCCGCAACAACCAAGCGCCTTAGAAACTGAGTTGTTAGAGGCGCTCGTCAATATCGCGAAAGGGGTGCAGGACTGTCTGGAAGGTGAAATCTCGATCCAGGAACTCCGGGAGGACTTAAATTATGCGCGTTCAATCCGTGAACAGATCCGGCAGCACGGTTGCGACTATTGGGGCCTGCGCCCTGATGGTGTGATCGGGCCTTGCGGAAAATGCGTATCTTGTCTGGCAGTGTTCAATACGTATTGGAGTGATACGGAGGGCTTGTGAAACTGATTAGTTTTCTGAGAAACTTATTTCATCGTCGCGCTATCCAGCAGGAGCGCGACCGCTGTTTACGGATCCTGGAACGTGAATACAATCGGCAAACTTTGATCGCTGCGGATAGCGTCACTGGTCTTGAAACCCAATTCGCTGAAGGGATTGCCGGAGCTTTGCAGGAAATGATGCACTCAATCGCGAAAGGCGCGGAACCAGAGGAGGTAATAGATGGACACTTCTAATACCGCTGTGACCATCCCAGGCTGTGTAGAAAGAGAACGTAAACCGACCTTAGAGGATGTGGCAATTCGGATCTATGCTAAATGGAAAGGGTTTAGTGAAGAGTATGTCCATGCTTGCATGAATTGCAGTGACGAAAATGGCTTAGATGCTTTGCAGACACCCCGTGGCGTGGTGAAAAAGGAGATCGGCATGGTTTGTCTCGCCATGGAAATCGAGCGCGAGGCTTGTATCAATCTAGCGAGTGAGCAAGCCGCGATGTTGTATAAAAAAGCTGGCACTCGTGGCGATTTTGGGATTAGATGCGCAGACTTATACGCAGGACGTAACATAGATCGAGTAGCTGACATGATCAGCAACGGCGAAGAATGGAATGTGGGGTGATATGGAAGTCACAGTGGCGTTAAAGGATTCAGAACGGAAGTTCGCTATTACATTTAATAATGGCGTAAAAGTGTCTGAATGGGGTTTTGTGACTGAGACAATCCGTAACATGGTGAGAAGGAAGTTACCTGGCGCAACGGTGGTGATTTACGGCATACCGCTAACTACCGATAGCCAGTATATTGTCGCCGCACGGGTGACAATCTGGGAGGCCGCGAACCATTCGGATAACGAGATAAGATCCATGTTGCAAGAAACACTGACGCAACTAGACTTATCATAGAAAGGATAGTGATGAAACACTTTTGTGTCAATTGTAAACATCATGTGGGGTGGTGTTATGACAGGCATTTTTGTTATGCTAAACAGCTTAGAAAAAGGGTTGACTTTGTAACTGGAAAGGAGTATAATATTGATAAAGATGGATACGTGACTGCTGATAAGCACCCATTCTGTAAAGATATAAATTCAGATGGATTGTGTACTATGTATGTAGATAAAGAAGGGGGATAAATGGGAGCACCAAAGAGTTATCCGCGCTATAGCCGTCAAGAGGCTTTACGGTTATACCTTGGCTGTCCAGATTTTGAGATTCGTATACGCAAGTATGGACTACTTGCTATCGAAGATCAAGAATACGCGGTCTGGAACGATGCTGAGGCCGACATAGAGTGCCGTCGTATTATCGAAAGTGAGCTATGGAAATTCGACATTCATTTTATCATGGCTCACCTGCCCGCCAATCTGCAAACTGCGGCGATGAAAGGAGTGCTTGAGCATGCACAGAAAGAACTTGGTGTGGATTCAAACCCGCTAATAATGTCTGTAATAGCGAACCTTACTCAATTTTGCCAAGATGTAATCGCGATGTTTGGGCGCGAACATTTTCTGGCACCATATGACGGCAAGGAAGGTTTGTATATCGGATACTTTATCTACCGGGTGAAATGAAGGGATACTAAATGAAGTCGTATTGGTTTTATGTAGCCTTGCGAGTGGCCGATACGCCGGAAAAGATTTCCAGGCTGCGGAACTTGGTCGGTGCTGCAGTGGAGGGGGTGATACACAGCAAGAACTATTTCGTGCTGAACCAAGAAGGGGGAACCAAGATGTGCTTCTATATCGGAGTGATTGACGAACATAACTCCGATGCGGTCGAGGACGCGATAGATAGCGCGTTGCTGGTTTTTGCCAACGAAACTTTGTAACCGTAGGCTTGATGTTCGTTCACGGGAAAGGGGATTAGGATGGATGAAGAGTATAATTTACAAGACCTCAACAGGTCATTAGCCGACGGCCCAAAAGAAGAGGCCCCGGTTAAAGTAGACGACGATTTAGAAAACGCCATGCAGGTGATTGAACTCACTCTAGCTGGCACGCACAACATAATCTCTGGTTTATATACTGGAGAGAAGCCGCCAGAAGATTTAATGCTACTCAGTGTCGTGACTACTGCGCGGGCGTTATGATCCGCTAAAAACATGCGGGCTATGTTGGCTGCACGCGGTCTGGTTTCGCAACAGGACGCGTTGAGCCAAGCGAACAACTGAAAAGGGGATTGAAAATGATTAAAGTGCCGCCGACGTTAATTCAATACGCGAAAGACCACAACTGCGAGATCCGTTATGGTGCATTGCGCGAGGTTTCTTGCGGAAACTTCAAGGTGACGATCAGCACCGAAGACGACAAAATATTTGTTCTTGCTTTCTACATGCAAGACAAACAGATTCACTCGTTTTCCATGCGCTACCCGAACTGGGTTGCCACCATGGAGCGGGAGGCTTACATCGGTAATGTAGCGGTGAATTGCCTTTCCCTCATGGTGCAAACGGTGCAGGAATATCACAAGGTGCGCCGCGAATTGGAAGGAGCATGGTTGGTATCTCACATGGGAGTGTAAGTGATGCTTCATTTCTAACAAAGAGCAACTTTTACGTTGCTCTTTGTTAGAGGTGTTGACATACGCGTTTAGTTCTGATATAATACAGATGGAGGTCAGCATGGCTGAGAATAAATGTGGTATGCTTACACTTGATGGACTTGCTCAATCTGTTGTTGACTTGGATAAATCGTTTGTTGTTGGCATGCTTGCTAATCATAAGTTTTTTAATTTCAAAACTTATGAAGATGTAGTTTTAAACGATCAGTCGAAGTATTTATTCTTGCGCGAGGCGACCAAAATCTTGTGGTCTGAAATTGCGGAGCGTGTAAGAAAGCATCCAACTTATCAAAAGCTGAAGGAGTGTTATGAGCGTACGCCTGACTACCTTGGAAACGCGAATAATGCCTTGCAGTGGATAATCAAGCATTTAGAGATTGAGATCAAAGAGCGACAACTTTCCATGGAAACACTGGCTATTCGTGCTGGCCTGTCACTGGAGGAAGTCTTTCAGGTTTTTACTTATCGGCTAAACGATGTGCCGATGCGCAACTTGATCGTAGTTGCAAATGCGCTAGGCTATCGCTTAGAGTTTCAGAAAGAGGCGGACAAGTGAAGATCAATGACATCATCACCATGCGAAAGAAATATGGTCGCCCGGCGTTCTGCTGGTCGAAGCAGTGCAAGGAGAGCGGCTTCACTGCGCTGAATATTGACTGGATGGTTGATGAAGCAGTTGTGCTGCGCTACGATTACGGCCAGTTTCCTGAGCCAGAAGTAATCATCGGCGATCAGTGCGAGATCATGTTGCCGGAGATGATCGACGCCGACGCGCTTGTTCGCTGGCTGGAAGACGAGCAGGTGCAGCATCTTATGAATTGCATACAGTCAACCTACGAGATCATGGCAAACCATGACTTTGATTGTAGCACGGACATTTTGTTCCAGGCACAGATTCGGAGGTTGCGTGAAAGTTTTGATCGCGATGTGAAGCTGTTTCTCCTCCCTGATGGCGGCTATATGGATGCTGTCGAGTATTTCTACCCAATCCGTTACGAGATTGGTATTGACGGCAATTATGAGCGCCGCCAGTTGGAGGAAGTGGCGTGGCATCACGCGCAGTTGGCAGCGAAACGAAACATCATCTTTTCGCTTCCCGGCGCAGTGGAGTATTTAACAAGCATCCGTAATGAATATTCGGATGCGAAAAATCGCGCATAGGAGGTGTATTGCTATTAAACGCGCAGTTTTTCTAGGCGCGGCCATCTGGCATTTTCTTGTTGCTACTCCGGCTTTAGCGCATGTAAAGATGAAAATGCGGGTGACCGCGTATTGCAATCGCGGTAAAACAAAAAGCGGCATAATGGCGAAACAGGGCTGCATCGCGTCTGACCCGGCTATTGTGCCGATTGGTTCGACGGTATATATTCCTGGCTACGGTTATGGAAAGTGCGTTGACACTGGCCGTAAGGTTAAGGGCCACCATTTAGATGTCTGGTTGCCGTCTCGCTCTAGTTGTGTGCAGTGGGGTAACAAAAAACTTTTTGTTCACGTCAATAAAAAATATGTCAGATAGATTGACATATTGGTGATATTGTGCTACAATAAACAAGATGGAGGTTGGCATGATACGCAAGATGCTATGTAAGTTAGGACTGCATGATTGGGCGTATTGGTCGCCTGAAGCAATCACTTTTCCGTTGATGCGTTGGTGCCGACACTGCTGCAAGACTGAAATCAATATGGATGCGGAGCATCCAACGTGGTTCGACACCGAATCGCTGAAAGGCCAGGAGATCGTTGAGGCTCTCAAGCAGGAATCCACGCTGCAGAAAGGCTTGAAATGACTTCCAATGAGTATGCCGATCAATTATGGAATCGTGTGTTGAAGAAAAGCTATTTGCAATGGGTTCCTAATTCAGTATACATTAAGTTTATCAAAAAGCAAATAGCTAAAATCATTTATCAAGCCGTAGTTGAGGAGCGTCAGCGTTGCGTTGCCTATATACGAGATGAAGCTGAATATAAGCATAGCATGGCTCGTTGTAGCGATCCTTTATCTAAATTCGCAGAGCAAAATGCTTCTCACGAATTAGATAGACTGGCTGATCGTATTGAGGATGGCTTGGATTAAAGGAGGTCGTATGAATCAACCGGAGTATCAAATCCAGCAGGAAGCTAACGGCTCGGCAAGAGTGACAGTCCTTGCTGGATCCTTCGATATTTTCTGCGACATGGATGCTTTTAGCAAGGAGCTTGGCGATTTAGCCAAAACATGCAGGGAGATCGCAGTTGATTTAGAAGCAGTGCGTCATATCGACATCACAACTGTATGCGCCCTGATTAAAATTCAACGTCTACTCTCTAAATATCATGGCGAAGCCGGTAAGCTCGTGCTGCTAAATCCAACAAAATTTGTTGGCGAAATTTTATCCTGCATGCACGCAGACCGGATTTTAGAGCTTGAGTATGAAGTAGACATCACATGGATGGAGGAGGGTGAATAATGCACAGTACACAAGGGCTTGTGTGTTTGTTTGCGGTAGCCTTTTGGCTTATCTTTATTCCTCTGCTACTTTCTACACAGGGGAAAATCTCAAAACTGTTCGATACCTTTGTCGCGTATATTATTACGCTATTTGAGATGGCGTTGTGTGCATGTGGGCAGCACTGTTGGTCTAATGGTGATCCAAATAAATCGAACCGCTATAAAACGGTATCTCGCCATTGCGTATCGTGTAACTGCATTGAGCATTTAGTTAATGGGCATTGGCAAAAGGAGAACCGCCATGCAAGAGCTTCCTTACATCGGCTTTGCGCCGGGA
Source organism: Ignavibacteria bacterium (assembly GCA_025612375.1). Classification (NCBI taxonomy): domain Bacteria; kingdom Pseudomonadati; phylum Ignavibacteriota; class Ignavibacteria; species Ignavibacteria bacterium. The sequence continues at coordinate 41,908 of JAAXKN010000029.1, read as the reverse complement.
GATCACATCACGATAGAGATGATGAACGGCAAACTCTATGAAGACGTGGTGTTTATTCGTTGGTTCGATAATGATATACTAGAGATAGCTGATAGTGATAGGCAGAATAGCCGCCATCGTTTAGTGGTGTTCGCTAATGCCTGCGAGATCAGCAAGTGTCTTACAGAAAGGGAATAAGAATGGCTTGGGAGGAATATCAGGGAATCGTTACGGGGGAGTACACTGCCACCGCGAATAAAGGTGGCTCTATTTCGTTCAGTAGCGCGGTTGCAAAAACGATCTTGAAGGACATTCAGTTTTGCGTGCTGTATGTGGATAAGGAGCGGCAATGTATCGGATGCAAGCCGGTGGATAAAGATGCCGCGAATGCGCGTCGTGTGCGCAAGTCTGGGAGCGGCATGCAGGTAAACGCCGCTGGTGCGATTTCGTTGTTAGATCTCCATCCCAACCCGACCGTGAAAGGTCGCGTGTATCGTGAACGCGATATGGTGGTGGTGGATTTTTCGGAACCGTTGCCGGTTACCCATCGCGCTCGAAGGTAATTGACTAGAGGCGGCACAAAGCCGCCTCTTTTCTACATGTTTGTGAAGGCGAGGTGATACACTTTGGATTGGCAACCTGTAGTCAAGGCGGTGCGCAAAGATGCCGGGCCGCATAAAGGCCCACTTACTAACGATGAATGGGCCACGCTCTTAGAGAGTAGCAGTAAATTACCAAAGAAAGCATACGTGCTTTTAGAGCGGTTAGCGATCTTTCATGTTGGTGGAATACCGATGCACCTTCAGAAAAAGGACGCGGATGATTAACTCGTTGCGGCCAGTTTTACGCCCGTTTCAGGAAGAGTGTCTGGATTGGGGATGCCAAAAGTTGAAAAAGACTCGTGGCATCCTCATTGCCGATCAGCCGGGAACTGGAAAAACGCTAGAATCTCTCGCCATTATCGCGGAGCGGCAACTGTTCCCGGCTTTGATTATCTGCCCTGCAAACCTGCGCTTAAACTGGCTGCGCGAAGTACAACGCTGGCTGCCTGATATAAAGGCACAAGCCGTCTTATCCGGTGGCGGCTGCGATAAAACAGCGGACGTGCTGATTATCAATTACGAATTGCTCTTGCAAAACTTAGTGACGTTACACAGCATTCCGTTTCAGGTGATGGTTTGTGACGAATTTCACTATGTCAAGTCGCCCGGATCTAAACGCTCGATTTTAGTGCGCGAGTTGAGCCAGCGTATCGCCTACCGCATTGGGTTGACCGGCACCCCTATTCAGAATCGACCGATTGAAGCCCTGAACCAGATCGATATTCTTGGTCGTCTATGGTGCTCCCATGACCAATTCCGCGAACAGTATTGCGGCCCAACTACCGTATGGAATGGTTACAAGCACGTCCAGGAGTATAAAGGAAGCTCGAATGAGCTTGGTCTGCACAATATGATGCAGTCCTTCACCATTAGGCGCAGGAAACAAGACGTGCTGCCTGATTTGCCGGAAAAGCAGTTTAGCGTCATTCCGGTCGAGATCCCTAACATGGCGGAGTATCGTAAGGCGGAAGCGGATTTTCGCCAGTGGGTCGCGGAGTTCGGCGAACAGTCGCTTGAACTGGAGTACCAGGATAGCTTTGATCTAGATAGCGAACTGCCGTTTGCTCAAATGAAACGTTTGCAGGCTGAAAAGCTGCGGCATTTCTCCAAATTGCGCGGAATTATCGCCGCCGGTAAGGAGCAAATCGCCCGAGACTGGGTAGCAAACTTCCTGGAAAGTGATGAAAAATTACTGGTGTTTGCATTGCACATCAATGTGCAGCAGGCGCTTGTCAAGGCGTTTCCCGGTTGTGCCCACGTTCTCGGCGCGGACAGCATGCAAAACCGCATGGCGAACGTGGATCGCTTCCAAACCGACCCGGATTGTAGGTTGGCGGTGCTCTCCATGCAGGCCGCTGCCGAAGGCTTGACGCTTACCGCTGCCTCGGACGTGTATTTCCCGGAGCTTGGTTGGGCACCAGGACACATCGAGCAGTGCATTGACCGTGCCCACCGCATCGGCCAACAGGCAGATGCGGTAAACGGCTATTTTACCGTGGCGATCAATACGGTAGAAGAAAGCGTAGCGCGGTTGCTGGATTGGAAAAGTGAAACGATCAGTCTCGCCACCGATGGTAAATTACTGGTCGATGTTTTGATTAGTCAGATGTTGAAAGGATATTAAGCTGATGCGCCGTTATTCTACTGAAGAAATGCGCTATATCATTTCGCTTGCTGAAAAAATTGGCGCTTCGGAAGCCGCTAGAATTTGTTCAGTGCCAGTTAATACTATAAATTCCTGGCTATTCTATGCCAGACGCGCAAAGAAGAATGATGCGGAAAAGTATACTGTTGAGCAAAAATACGAGATTGTCCGTTACGCGCAGGAATATGGAACGCATGCTGCTTCTCAGGATAATGGTGTTTCTGAATATACCCTAAGCAAATGGCGAAGAGAATTTGAGAATGGAGACCACCATGGATATCGGGTTGTCAAGCGTAAACGACTCGGATTTTATCTTAATCGCAATGTGTTCAAACGTCGGTTGAAAAAACTCGGTATTAAGCAAAAGGATTTGGCGGCAATGGTTGGCCGTGATGTAATGACAATATCTGCTTACGCGAACGGAAGCCGCTCGATGAAGCCTGCAATCGCGGAAAAGATCGCTGCCATACTTCAGGTTGAATTTAAGGATTTAGTTAGTAAATAGGACACTTGAAATCGAATTGCCTATGCGATATGATATACGCGTATGTTGTGACAAGCCATTTCTATCCTCACTATCTCCTAAAAGGGAAGGGCCGGTTTTAGTAACCGGCCCTTTTAGGGGATAGGATTTAACTTCGCACATTATGTCCACCTACATCTTACCCTATTTTACCCAAAAAATCAAGGAGAAACACCATTCAAGATGGAAGGCAAAAAATACGATGCCGGGAAAGACCGATGGGATCTCCTGCCATTCGCGCAAGTCCGGCAAATCGTCAAAGTTCTTACCTTCGGCGCGGCGAAATATGAGCCGAATAACTGGCAAGGCGTTGAGAAGGAACGCTATATCGCCGCCGCCTTTCGTCACTTAACCGCCTGGATCGATGGTGAACGCTGCGATCCTGAGAGCGGAATCCACCACCTCGCACACGCTGCTTGCAATCTCCTCTTTTTGTTATGGCAAGACGACAACCCAAAGCAGTAGTCTTGTCTCCCCTATTTAGGACACCATGATGCTAAAAGTAACCCTCGCTGGAGAATACATGATCCCCGCCGTTTGGATTGGTAAACGAGACTTCAATGAAATTCGGGAAGACCCGTCGATTATCTACGACATCGTAGCCGACGAGTTAGGCGAAATCGTTGAGGACTTGTCGGAATTGATTGAGAATGTGGAGTGGGTAGACAATCCGTAAATTGTTTCAAAAAACGCTTGACGCAAAAGCCTAAAGGTGCTACAATATCGGTGTTGGAACAAATAAAGGATTGTTCCAATAGACACCGCTGGAAGCTAACGGATGCAGTTCGATTCTGCTGAGGTGTCGCTAATGAAACGTCGCTGGCCTCATAAGGCTAAGGATGTTGACTCAACAGCGTTATTCTGTTTCATGTGCTGTTCTTCCTCCGTTTAAGGGCCGGGGGTAGTCTCCTTGGCGCAAGATACAGATGCGCGGCGACTGGGTAGCGGCGCTTAATTCGCTGCCCGCCATGCCAGAGTAGTTTAAGTAAAACGCAACCGCGAGATTGCCTAATGCTTACACGGTTGAAATCACGGTTCGACTCCGTAATCTGGCACTGATAGAACGATCAGGCCAAGGCGGCAGGAGTGCAGCGCCTAATCTGCGCTCCCAATGCAGGCGTGGGCTAATTGGCATGTCACCATGTGGAGATGAAGGTTCGAGTCCTTCCGTCTGCTCTAAAAAGAATGGCGGTGTGAATGAGCAACCAAAAAATCATCGAGCAACTCCGCGATGGCGTGTATGATGGCTTGTTGTGGCGTATTTCAATCATTGGCATCTTTAGTGTGCTTGCTTGGAATAATTTGAGTCACTGGTTTTTGGTTGTCTCATTTTTTTTCGCGATTAAGTGTATCGCTTGGGCTGAACAAAACCTGGAAGACATTGACGATTTAGAAACAGTTTTGTGTAAGTAATCGGAGCGTAGCTCAATTTGGATAGAGCGCCCATGACGTCTGGGAGGTTGCAGGTTCGAGTCCTGACGCTCCGACCAGTTTTCAATAATGACAATAAATAGTTCGGCGGTGTGGCGCTTATGACACGCAGGGTACAGGTTCCTGGGGGCCGTGTATGTAGCTAGGAGTACGGTGAAATTCCGGTAGCTCAATAACCCCCTAGTCAGGTGAAAGACTGACCCGAACTAGGTTTGATACTACAGTCAAAACGAAAGGAATGCACGTCATGCAAATCACAAAGGAAGAAATCGTAAAGATTATTGATCAAGAAATCAGTTGGTGTATGTGTCATAATTTCGATTATTACATAGACGAAGAATATAAAAAGGGTTTTATCAATGGCATGGAAAGTGTCAAAAAACTTTTTGAAAACTTGTTTGATGTATTGAAAGATGATTAAGGAAAGCCATATTTTGCCGCTGTAGGCCAATGGCAGAGTCAGGCGATTTAAAATCGCTACAGTGAGGGTTCGACTCCCTCCAGCGGCACCATTAAGGGGATAGGTAGAAAGAGGGTTCGATGCCGGAAGTGAATGTGGAGTGCAACCTGGAAGATTCGTCGCAGTGTGGTGAGCAAAAGTGGCAGGTTGTCACCGTCTCGTTTCTACCTAATGAATGGGAAAACCTTGCCGCTTTCGTTTTAGAGGACAACCCGGCGCTCCGGCCAAAGCTATCTGGCGATTTGAGAGATCGCGTGGCGCAGGTGGAGCGTAACCGGGCGATCCCGGAATATGGCGCAGACAACACGGAAGCCGAGCCTCCTAACTGCTTGCGTGAATTACGGCTGCGTTCGCGGCTCAACATCAACGAAGCCGCCGCCGCGCTAGGGCAAAACTTCGATGCGGCAAAAGTCTCACGTCAGGAGCGCGGTTCTCGCAAGCTATCCGCCGAGGACATCATTGCTTACGCGGCGCTATACAAGGTTCCTACGTATCGCCTGTTTGTGAATTTTTCAGCGGCCTTAGATGCTGGCGAAGAAGATTTAAGCGACGTAAGCTAACGTTGCTATCCCAAAAAAGCCCGCCTTCACTGTATGTGCTGGCGGGCTTTCGTTTCAATGTGGAGGAGACAGTGAACAATGTGTTAGAAGGGAATGAGAGGCTTGAGGCCGCGCTGCAATATGTCCGAGACGGCTACTCTGTTATTCCTGTTAATAATCAAACAAAGAGATCGTTGATTAAGTGGAAAGAGTTCCAAACTCGCCTCCCTACCGAAAACGAAATCCTCCAATGGTGGGAGCAGTTCCCTTCCGCATCGGTGGCGATTGTCACCGGCAAGCTGTCGAACATTATTGTATTGGACGCCGACCTTCGCCATGGCGCGAGGCCGGACGCGATTTTCGAGAAAGCTCCAACTAGTCGAATCGTACAAACTGGAAACGGCTATCACTTTTGGTATCAATACCCGGAAGGGTATGAGGTAATTCCTCCACTCACCTCAGTGCTCGAATCTGTTTCTCTTGGCCTTGACGTGCGTGGCGATGGCAGTTACGTGATTGTGCCGCCCTCAATGCACAAAAGCGGAGCACAATATCTCTGGTATCAAGAGGAAGAAATAGGTGTTTTACCAGATAAATTTTGCAAAGAGATTCTCAAGAATTACCATTCTAGCAATACAACCGAGCAGGATTCTAAAGCCACTCCCGAAGCGCCTAACGAAGAAAAATGGCTCAGTAACATCATCGCTGGCGTTGGTGAAGGCGAACGCAACCAAGCATTAACTAAATATGTTGGGTATCTTGCCGGTAAGGGCATCCCAATAGATGTCGCGACCCGCATTGTCGAAGAGTGGGATAGCACAAAGAACATCCCGCCCTTGCGGGCAGAAGATCCGGCGCAGTTTCAACGCACCATCGAGAGCGTTTACAACATGGAGCGGGCTAAAACCGCTGCCGCCAAGACTAACGATTCCGGTCTTGAGTTCACCATGCAGGATTACAATTCCTACATGATGGAATACGTCTCGGAAGAAGTATCTTGGTTGATTGATGGTTGGGTGCCACTTGCCACTACTGGATTGATCGTTAGCCCTCCTGCAACTTATAAAACTTGGCTCCTGGCTGATCTAGCGGTTTCAGTAGCCACAGGAACACCATTTTTAGGGCGTTTTAAGCCTAGTATTACAGGCCCGGTGTTCATGTTTCAGCAGGAAGACGCGCACCAGATTATCGCCTCGCGCTTAAACTTGATCTCTACCGTGCGCATGCCCAATCTGGTGCCAGACGTAAATTGGGATGAAAAGCGCGACGATTTCACTTTTCGTATGCCACCAAAGATTCCGATTTACATTCACCCGGAGCGCATGCTGCGTTTTGGTGACCGCTACTCCATCGAGCGTTTAGAGTATTTCGTGAAAACTTATAGGCCGGTATTGGTGATCCTTGACCCGCTTTACTCTGCCGCTGGCACGGATGATTATATGGCGAGTGCCGCTGGCGACATGATGATTTTCAAGCGCCTGCGTGATGAATACGGCACTACCTTCCTGGTGGCGCACCATACAAAAAAGGGCGCGGACGGCGGACGTGAAGGCGCGTGGGGTAGCCAGTTCTTGAATGCTTGGTTGGAAACCGGCTGGCAAATTCGTAAAACGGAAATGCCGAATGTCGTCACTTTGATGCGCCACTTCAAAAACACCGGCACGATGGACACTGTAGCGTTGCAGTTTGATATTGATGATGCAACTGATTGGCGCTACAACGTTATTCTCGATGATGAAGATAGAGAAGTCGCAGCAGTAGCGAGTCCTAACTCAAGTCACGACATAATTACCAATGCCCTCTCTCATGGTGGAATGGATATTAGCGAATTGGTTGAAGTCACCGGCAAGAATCGCACTACGGTTTACCGCTGCATTAATCAAATGCTTAAAGATGCTGAGATAGTGAAAGTAGACCGTAAATTTTTCTTGCAAAAACTGATCGCTACGCAAATGTTCGACTAGCAATCGCTTGACAAATCAGTATTTGTTGTGCTATACTTAGACAAACAAAGGGGGATAGGATGCAAAACCTGGGAAGGACAGTTAGTTATTCAGAAATTTCAACGTGGCTGAGTTGTCGCTACCGTTGGATGTTTGCCTACGAGCAGGATTTGCGACCACTTATCGGCAGTCCTGAGCTTGACCTTGGAACGGTTACGCATGCTTGCCTTGCCGCTATCCATTCATCCGCTTTTGACGGCGTGATGATGCAAAAGAACGCGAAAGACGCGGCTGAGAAGTGGATTGATGAAACTGCCGCCAAACGCACCATGTTAGAGGGCGGCATGCAGGAGTTGCGCAAAACAGCGGAACTTGCTTACCACCTTGCTTTTCGCGCCATGGAGTATATAGGCGTTGACCGTTGGGAAACTGTTTCCTATAACGGCAGTCCGCTGATTGAGCGCACTCTAATCGTTCCATTGGCTTATACCGGAGGGTACAAGTTTATCCCTGACTGGGTTGCGCGAGATCGCGTCACTGGTACAGTATGGGCATTTGACTACAAGGTGCGCAAAACGCTTCAGGAAGAAGACGGTTCTCAGTTCGTGCAACTTCCGACCTACCAAGCGGCATTACACCAGCTTGGAATCAAGGTGGATGGCACAGCAACCTTGCAAATTCGTAATAAATTGCCGACAATCCCGAAGTTAAATAAGGATGGAAGTGTCAGTCGTGAAAACATTACTACTAGTTGGGATATTTATCGCACTTTCGTGATCCAGCACGGCTTGAACGTTTTAGATTATGAGGACATGAAAGATAAGCTGTCAAACGTCAAGTTTTTCAGCATGGATCAGCGTTATCGCAACGAAGAAACCTTGCAACGCATCTGGAGCACCATTGTTGAGCCTGCGGCGCGAGGCATTGCGGAAGGTAGTGTCGGTGCGGTGATGGCGCGGACTGGCTTCAACTGCAACCGTTGCGACTATTGTCCGATTTGTGACGCCATCCTTGATGGCGACGACGTGGAATGGATTAAGTCTGTGCATTATGTGAAGGAGGAGCGCCACAAAAATGCCAAATAGCTATATTGTAACCCCCGATCAAGTGATGGCGAAGGGGTTTAACTTGCTCATTTACGGAAACCCTGGCTGCGGCAAGACGATCCTTGCCGCTTCAGCCCAATATCATCCGAAAATGACCGAAGTGCTAGTGCTGAACATTGAAGGCGGCTTGATGTCCGTGGCGCATAGCTCAGACATTCGCGCTATCGACATTCATAATACGCAAGAAGTGGAGGATATTTTCTGGAAGCTCTACAATCACGACAAGGAATACGCCAAAGTGCGCACGGTCGTGATTGACTCTCTGACGGAATTGCAGACGATTAACTTGGAAGAGATCGTCAGGGAGCGCAACCCGAATAAGCTGGATGATATATACCAGCAGGACTATAAAAAGTCTACCGCTATGCTCAAGCGCATTACTCGCTGGTATAAAGAACTGCCGATGAACTTTATCGCCACTGCCTTGCCAGCCGAAGAATACAGCAAGTCGGAGGACGGCAAGGATCAGTTGTCGGAGATCCACCCGGCAATGACCAAAAAGCTATGCTTGGCGGTTCAGGGTTACATGGACGCGGTGTGGTATATGTATGCCACGGAGACAAAGGTGAAGGGGGAGGAGATTGTTAACCGGCACTTAATGACTCGTGACCATGGCGTATACAAAGGCAAAACAAGGGGCATCAAGTTTTCGCAGGCGTTGGGGTTAAAGGTTGACAACCCAACGATGCCGATGCTTTACGATATGTATGTCAACTCTGAGGTAGAGGAACAGAACGAAAATCTTGCTAATCTTGGCAAGTAGAAAAGAGCAGTGTAATGGCTGGTAATCCTTTTGGCGGCGGTTCTGAGGACGGCTTTTCCGTAGATTTGACGCAGGTTGAGGAGCAGGGTAAAATCCCTGCCGGTACCTATCCTGCGGAAGTGATTGGTCTGGAAAAGACCGTTTCGCAGAACAGCGGCAACCGGATGTGGGTCTGGAAATTCATGATCAACGATGGCGACTATGAGGGCCGCAAGTTTCAGGTCTACTCCGTCTTAACCCCAAAGGGCCTGTGGCGCGTTGCGGAAATTCTGAACGCGCTGCATCTCGGCAAGGCTGGAGAGGAGGTCAACTTTACGCTGGATCAGGTAATCGGCGGTGAGGTGCTTCTGCAGATTGTTGACGATGTATACAACGGTGAACCGCGCAGTTCGGTGAAGCACGTCAAGCCGGTTAGCGAAGAGGTGTAATCTGTTTGGAGGCGATAGCCATACGGCTATCGCCTCCAGTTTTCATTGTAAAGGGGGAGACATGGGAAATATTTACGCTGTTATCGGCTCCCAATATGGGCACGAGGGCAAGGGGGATGTGGTAGCGTGTTTATCTAAAGGGTGCGAGTTGAACGTGCGTTGCGGCAAGCCGGGCATGACGAAGACAACTTACTGGCAGGGCAATAAATACACCACTGAGTTTATCCCTTCCGGCTGGCAGCATGAAGACACGGTGCTCTGCATTGGCAAGGGCACGCGTTTAAATCCGGCGGTCTTTTACGAAGAGTTGCAATACTTATCGAAGTTTGATGCCAACCTGCGCCATCGGATCATTATTGACGGTAGCTGCACTTTATATCACTCCTTCACCATGGTGAAGGATTTTGAACCGTTTGTCAATTTCTGCAAAGACCGCGATATTGAGATTGTAGACAATACCACGAGCTTGATCATCAGCGCCGCCAAACAAGGCGAGGTGATCATTGAGGGCGAAGGCGGCTTTGAGTTATCACCCTATAACGGAAATGGGGTTGTGGAGTCCGCTTACGACACAACCATCAACACGCTTTCTTCGGAAGTTGGGATACCTTTAAGTTTATTGACCGTGTTAATGGTAGTAAGAGCGCGTGCTGTTTCTAATGAAAGAAAAGTGATCGATTTTGATGCGCAATCACTATCACGTGCCGTGTTTGTGAACAGACCGAATGCGTTTATCGCTACTTATCTGGATTACATTAGCCCCAGAGATCGTGATGTTAATGAGTATGACAAGCTCCATCCTTCCAGTATAGCATTTGTTGACTATCTGGAAGGATTATGGCAGATCCCGGTTGCTTATCTTGGCACCGGAAGGGGGGTGTTGATGGCTAACAAAGACACCTCAAAGAATAGGAGAAAAAGCACAAATGCTAAAACCGACCGTAGCGGAGCGAACAAATGCGGAAAGTAAGCTCCCTTTCTTCACCAAGTCTTTTTCAGTGCCGGTGTATGGTTACGACTGCACGCTAGTAATCGGTTCGGTCGAAGAAATGAACGGCTGGATGCAGCGCAAGTTCAAGATCCCTTTTAATTATGAGGATGGCTGGACTGGCTGTTATTTGGAGTTTGCGGCACGTGATAAGTGGAACCGCGTGATTTGGTTGGATGGCTTCAAAGGCCAAAACACTATTTGTGATCTGGTGCATGAGTGCGTGCATGCCGCGAATGGCATTTACGCGGCGATTAACGCAAACCCGGATACCGAGAATGACGAACCGTTCGCCTATTTAGTAGGGCATATTTTTGAGCAGTGCATAAATATTCTTTCACAAAGGAGTGCCGCTGATGCAAAAGCCAAAACAGCCGCAGCCTGAGACACCTACCGTAATTCAGGGCAAGGACTTGTTCGCCAGTCCCAACTACGCCACGGACTTGATTGTTCCCTATCTTCGCCATGTGGTAGAGAGCGAGGAGTATATCTGGGAGCCTGCAGTTGGCGAGGGGAAAATTTATGATCGCTTACAGTCATACGGCTTTCATGTCTGTGGCAGCGATATTAGCGGCGATTGGTTACGTTTTAATTTTGTCACTGATCACCTAGATAACATGGGCCGTATTGGTGCGATTGTGACAAATCCGCCATTCTCTTTGAAAAAGAAGTTTGTCTATAAAGCGATTGAATACGGACTTCCGTTCGCGTTTTTAATCCCGTGCGAAGCGTGCCAGTGGTTTTTAGACGCGGTGAAGGATTATCACTGCCAAATATTGGTGCCGACACGCCGGATTGATTTCATTACACCAACTGGAAAGTCCGGGAAAAAGTCAAGCGCCAAGTTTCATTCGTGTTGGTTTACTAGTGGTTTTAATCTGCCGAGTGACTACACGGTTGTGGAGCTTTCTAACGAAACAAAGAAACGAGATATTTAGTGGTTCTCACATTACAGAATTATCAAGAAAACATCGCAGAATCTCACGGCTTGGCGATGTTGGCCTTTACTGCCAAATGGTGCTCCTCCTGTAAGGCGATGTATCCGATCATGGAGCGGGCTGACTGGCTGCGCATTTATCTAGTTGATGCGGAAGAGGAGGAGAAGTTGGTGCAACAGTTTGGCGTACAAAGCCTGCCGACTTTCATTCTGTTTCGTGACGGTTGCATCATTAGTGAACTGCGTGGCAAGGTAAAGTCAGAACTGTTTCTTGCATGGGCGAGAGGGGATAATCCGTAATGAAAAAGCCGGTCGTATATGTTGCAGGCCCTTATCGCGATGCGAGAGGGCCTTGGTTTATGCGCCAGAATATCTATCGCGCTTCGTTGGTTGCGGCCCATCTTTGGGCCGCTGGCTTTCCAACAATCTGTCCGCACACTAACTCTGCGTTCATGGACGGCATTGCCGCAGATAACGTGTGGCTAGAGGGATATATACGCATCTTAGAATTATGTGATGTGGTTGTATTCTTGCCACATGAAAATAGCGAAGGTTCCAAAGCAGAACATTCACGCGCAGTCAATCTCAAAAAGAGTGTTTATGAGATGGATTCTGTTGACCCTGAAGACATCGACAAGCTCATTCGCCATCTGGATGTTGTTGCGCATGTTCTTGGTTAGTGTTATAATAAGGGGGTAACATGATCAAGAAACTACCGCCTGATGGCACGCGAGTTCACGTTTCTGGTTTTGGTTGCGGCAGGATTGTGCAAACCACAAAAGAGATGTGGCGTAACGGCTTTGTGATTGTCATGCTGGAACACACACCGCCAGTTGAGTATAACATGGGAACTAATCCGGCACTAGTGTTACGAAGATGGCTACAGGCGCTCAAGCCAAAACCGCCATATAAGGGGGAGAAGAGATGAAAATTATTTATGCTGTACTGGGAATTGTATGCTTTGTAGGCGGAATTGTTAATATTAGGAGCGATCCACAAGTAGCAACAATCAACTTTCTGTGTTCGGCGCTTATGTTGCATATTACGGGGGAGAAGTGACAGATAGCAATTTCGTTCATTTACATGTGCATACCGACTACTCGCTGCTTGACGGCGCAGCGCAGATTGGCGATCTGGTCGCTGCGGCCTACGACATGGAACAACCAGCTTTAGCCATCACCGACCACGGTAACATGTATGGCGCGGTGGAGTTCTATGATGCCTGCGTAGAGCAAGGAATAAAGCCGATTATCGGTTATGAGGCGTACCTTGCCAGACGCACCATGAAAGATAAGGAGGCGGAAGACCGTTCTTCATATCACCTAACACTCCTGGCGATGAATGAGACTGGCTACCGAAACTTGATTAAGCTGTCTAGCAAAGCATCGCTAGACGGCTTTTATTATAAGCCAAGGGTCGATAAAGAACTACTCTCCGAGTATCACGATGGAATCATTTGTTTGTCCGGGTGCATGATGGGCGAGGCGTCACAGGCCCTCCTCCATGGTGATCCGAATGGTGTAGTAGCGGCGCTTCAATGGGGCAAACAAATTTTTGGTGATCGTTTCTATTGCGAATTGCAAATGCACGGTTTGGACGGACAGCAGGAGTTGTGCGAGGCGCTGCAAAAACTGGCTGATGCACTTGCTATCCAGTGCGTAGCCACTAATGACGTGCATTACCTGGATCGCCAGGGCTACGAAACCCAAGAGCTGTTACTTTGCACGCAAACGCACACTACGCTTGATGATCCAAAGCGTATGCGCTTCGGTTCAAGCGAACTTTACCTGAAAAGCGGCGAAGAAATGGGCAAGTTGTTCCAACCGGAATACCTTGCCAACACAGTAGAGGTCGCCGAACGCTGCAATTTGCAGATCGAAAAACAACTACTGTTCCCGGAATACCAAACACCGGACGGCAGCGAGGCGGAAGTTTATCTGCGCAAGGTGGCCTTTGATGGTTTCGTCGTCAAGTACCCGAACTACACGCCGGAACTACTCAGTCGGCTCAACTACGAACTGGACGTGATTTGCAAAAAGGGCTTCGCGCCTTACTTCCTGGTGGTGCTCGATTTCATCACCTTTGCTCGTAGTCGTGGTATCCTGGCGCAAGCGCGTGGTTCTGCGGCTGGCAGTATCGTTGCTTATTCGCTCGGTATCTCGCTAGTTGAGCCAATCACCAACGACCTGATGTTTGAGCGATTTCTGCGCGTGGACGGCAAGAAGATGCCGGATATTGATGTAGACTTCTGCGATAACCGCCGTGGTGAAATCCTACAATACGTCTCCGACAAGTATGGCGCGGATCACGTCGCGCAGATTATCACTTTTGGACGCATGGGCGCAAAGGCAGCGGTGAAAGATTCCGCCCGCGCCATGGGGTGTGACTTTGCTACGGCAAACTGGCTGTCCAGTAAAATGCCGGACGTGGGCAGTATAGAGAAAGCATTTCAAGACGATCCGACGCTTTGGAACAGCCTGAATCAACACGCCAAAGAGGTTGTCACGAAGGCTTTCACCATTGAGGGGTTGTGCCGCAGCGCAGGAACGCATGCCGCTGGAGTAGTGATCTCTCGCGTGCCTGTGACGGACGTTTGCCCATTGCAGGCCAGCAAAGGCTCGACGTTGCCAACCACGCAGTTCGATTGGCGCACCGTCGAGCGTATCGGCTTAGTAAAAATGGACTTCCTTGGGGTGACCTACCTAACGGTTGCGGCTAAGGCGCAGGAGATCATCCGTGACCTCCATGGCGTAGAATTAAAATTGGAGGACATCCCGCTCGATGATCAGGATGTCTACAAAATGCTCGCCATGGGGGAGACGGACGGAGTTTTCCAGGTAGAGAGCGATGGCATGCGCAAAATGTTGGCGCAACTCAAGCCAACCTGCTTCGCTGATCTGGTGCCACTCCTCGCCTTGTATCGCCCTGGCCCACTCCAATCCGGCATGGCGCAAGACTTTATGAAACGCCGTCACGGGAAAGCCCAAATCACTTATTTGCACCCGATCCTGGAGCCGATCCTGAAATCGACTTACGGCATCTTGCTCTATCAGGAGCAGGTGATGCGGATCGCGATGGATATGGCTGGCTTTGACTCCATCGAAGCCGAGGGCTTGATGAAAGGGATGGGGAAAAAGAAGCCTGAGATCATGGCGCAATATCGTGATAAGTTTGTTGACGGTGCAGTTATCAATGATGTTGACGAAAAGGTTGCTTCACAGATATATGAGTTGATGGCTAAGTTCGCAGGGTATGGATTTAATAAATCACACGCTGCTGCTTATGCACTTCTCATGTATCATACAGCGTGGGTTAAGTTACACTATCCTGCTGAGTATATGACTGCTATCCTCACTTGCCATTCTGATGATAAGGTGAAGGTTGCACACTATGTCTCGGTAGCAAAACGCATGGGGATCCCGGTGCTGAAGCCGGACGTGAACGAGAGTGAGGCCGGGTTTAGCTGCCGGATTGACGGCCAACCGTCAATTCTAGCCGGGTTGTCCTGCATCGAACGCCTGAGCGAAGCAAGCATGGCGGAAATCGAGCGTATCCGGCAGGATGGGCCGGTCACTTCGCTACTCGATTTCTGTAAACGGGTGCAGAATGCGCGTGCCGTCAACAGCGCGGTAATCAAGAACATGATCGAATATGGCGCGTTTGATCGCTTCGCAGTGCGCAGTCAAATGCTCGAAAAGTTTGATCTGGTCTTGCGTGAAGCAAAGCGGTACAAGACGGCTATCGCAAAGGGGAAAACGTGCGAGTGCGATGAAGCCAAGTTTGGCTTTACAGCCCCGGTGCAACGCCAGGAAAAGCCAAAGTCAACGCCAGCCGGTGAGCAAATTATTTTACGCGCTCCCCGTTGTGGCAAACAAATGTTACTAAGTCTCGCAGTCATGGCAAAACGCTATGAAGGTGACTGCGTATTGGTAATCAAACACGATGGCGAGGACATCTTACTGCCCGGAGTGCGAAACGACGCGAAGTTTCTCAAGCGGATAGAGGCTTTAACGGACGGAGCGGTGGTTCAAAACTAGAAAAGGCCCGGTCAAGTGACCGGGCCTTTTCTTTTAGTCGTGTTCGACTTCAACACGCACGTTCGGCATAATGCCAAAGAAATTTTCGGCAAATTCCTTCATCTTACGGCAGAGTTCATCGTAATCTGGTGTGTCTTGCGGTTCGTCTGTAGTCTCTTCTTGCATCTCCGCCTCATTAAGCCGCTCCTGGTAGGATTTCAGGTTGAACGGCGGCTGAGACAAATCCACCATGCGGACGCCAGCCTCACGCGCTACTTGATACACTCGCGGATCGTCAGTATAGTAACCGGCATAATACACGGTGTAAATACCGGCATTGGCAATCGCTTTGATGCAGTTGTAGCACGGTAAGGCGGTGACATACATATCAGCATCTTTGGTGCGCACGCCATTTTTCGCCGCCTGGATGATCGCATTCATTTCCGCGTGGAGGCATCTCTGACAGTGAAAATTCTCTACTTCGCAGCCAACATCATCGCAGTGCGGAGCGCCAGGGGCGCTGCCGTTGTAGCCGGTGGAGATCACATTCTTATCGCGCACAATCACCGCACCATGGTGAGCACGGGTGCAGGTTGAGCGCGTTGCTGCCTTGATTGCCAAGTCCAAGAAATACTCGTGCCAGGAAGGGCGCATATTGTCTTTAGAAGCTAGTCCAGTGTGTAGATAATTCATTGTTTTTTCTCTCCCAATCTGTTAGACTTCCAGTGTGAGGGTTGACCGAAAACAGACTGCAGCGGCCATCCAGCCCTTAACCTACTAGAAATGGTGCTTGATCGGATTCCTAGTTTTTTACTCCATTCAGCGATTGAATGGGTTTCTCCATTAAAACTGATGTTGCGCTGGTGTAAAGAATAGCGATTTTTATCCTCTAATGTGCCCCAAATGCAGTTTGATGGGCAAAAATCCTTTGTCTTATCCCTTCTCACGAAATATGGCCGATCATCAGGGCGACGGCCCATGCTGCGCAGAAAGCCGCGAAAGGTGCTCCATTCTTCGGCGACTTTGATGCCCAAAGCGCCACAATTTTTATACTGACTGGAATAACGATTGTAGCAGCTTTGGTGAATACGTTTCCATATCGCGTATTCCGGCATCTGAGTCGGAAGCATTAGACGGTCTTTTGATTCCATGCACTCCTCCCACAAAATCTTTGTCCTTCATTGCAATACGGATCCATGCCAGCCATATTGCGTAATACACATGAAGGCGCGAGAAATTTGGCGATTTCTGGAAATACTTCGCCAATTTGCTCAACTTCTTGCATGCTGGCCTCTCGAATTTCATCTTGCGCGTTAAGGCACAGCCGCGTGGCGTATTTGTGCTGCAGGTCAGCGAGAGATCCGGTTTCAGTCATGCGAATGTTGAGCGCATTCGGTAAAATGTAGACAAAGCCCTCCTCATTGTTAAGTATATTAGCACAATGCCAACTAACCTCCATGGCGTGCTCGAATACATCTCTGGCCTTGGAATGTTTGGCGATCATTTTTGGCATCGTGCAATCCGGTTGACTGCCAATGTAGTTACTGAGCAGTGGCCTGCTGGCGCTCACCATGCGGTGACGTTGGTTTTGTGAGTCCGCCGTATGGCTGAGCCGCTTGGCAAACGTGAAGTGCGCGTGCGTTAAACAAGCGCCAAGTTTCGTTTGACGGGTTGGGCGCAATGTTTCTGCCAGGGCCGGAGAGTAAGCAGGATTTAGCGCATGCTCCAACGCCATTTGGTCGCTCATTTCGCTAGGGAATAACCCAAGCACGTCGCGCACTGCCGTGGCGGTCACGTAAGCCGCGTCGTTCGTGTAAGTGAATAGTCTGCTCATCCGCCCGCCTAGCGCCATGTCGAAAGAGCGGATATACTTTTCCGTGCTCCCGAAACGACGATGGTATTCTTCCGGGTAGTCTGGATACTCCAGATTGCAGGAGAGCAGAGCGCGGTATTTCGGTTCGGAGTTGCAGACAGCCTGCACCATTTTGGTAGCGACTATATCCTGTTCTTCTTTGGCGTCTCCGGTATTGCGCAGGTGCCAATACCGCATCAGCGTGGTCGCATCTACCGTGTGATAAAGCCGTGTAGTCATGCAAATTGGCAAGACGTAGCGGGCATTCTCCATGGCGATCTTGCTGGTTTGACTATACCAATCGCGCTCATTCTTTTTGCGTGCCGGAAAACGCTTAAAATACTCTTCGCAAGCAGGCTGAAAAAGCAGGTCACATAATTGGTAGTAGCACAGGATCATTTCTTCTACCGTGCTTTTGTAGATCGCCGCTGCCTTATCCGACATCGAAGGGGTGACATAACCAACAACACCGGCATCGACATACCGTTGTGATTGTTGGCTGCTATTGTAAAACGGATGCGTGTGCAGGAACGACCAGACAAAATGCCTTGACACCCCACTAATGGCGAAGGTGAAATTCGCATGTTGATTTACCGTATGGTGTCCAGCTTGATAGATGCCTTTTGAAAAATCTTCACCAACATGATCTACTTCGTCTGGAGTGACGAAATCTTTGGCGTAGCAGGTTTTCGCTGCGGCCACGCCGGTTTGGAAGGTTTTGCGCGGGGCGTCAATCAACTGAACAATCGGGTCAAACGTTGGCATTTCGACCTCTTCCTACCCTAACGGCTAGGGTTCAAGTGCTCGGTTAGGGTGCTTTAGTCTAACACGCCAGGGCGATTATGTCAAGGGCTTTCACATAGAAAAAGCGTCACTGACTATTCTCAGTGACGCTTTTCCCAACACGTAAACGTGTCACATAAACATATCTGCAAGTTTGTTTGCAAAGGCAATACGGACATCGCGATTAACTAACGCTTTTGCATCCTGCTTGTTGTCGAGGTAGCCAATTTCCAACAAGGCGGCACGCCCTTTGAAACTGAGCACGGCAAGATGTTTGTACTGGCTGTTATACTCAGGCTTCACCCCGCGATTTTTCAGGCCGGTAGCCTCTACTGCGGCATTGCAAACGGCATTAGCAAACTCCTGGTCGCCATTATCACGATAGAAAGCCTCCACTCCCGCGCCGCCACCGGCATTGCAGTGAATCGCCAGGAAGTGTGTGCAACCTGCTGCCTCGGCACTTGGAGCACGTTTGGTGAGCGGCATGTTTGTTTGGCCGGTATGCGTCACAAAACAACCAATGCCGCGTTGCATAAAGATAAAGCGGATTGTTTCCGCCCATTTTTCAGCGATCTTCGCTTCAATCAAACCGCCGTTTACTGCGCCCGTATCAAACTTGCCGTAATGCGTGTTTCCCATACCGTGTCCAGGATCGATGCCAAGTTTCTTTTCAGCCATTACTTCTCTTCCTTTTTATCCTTCTCAATTTTCAACACGTCTTCGTTAATCCCTAATTCTTCCAGTGGAATATTCAATCGCGCTAATAGCGAAGTGATAACTAATTTCACTCCAGTCATTGCCTCACCAATACCGCCGGTGCTCTCCTTCAGGTCGTCTAGGCTCACCTTGACCCCATAAAGAACCTGCGTATTTTCTTTCAATACCTTAATCAAAATGGTGGCAAACCAAATCACAAACACTAACATACCAACAAAAACAAGTTTGTAGTAATCAACATCTTGGATAAACTGCAAAATTAAACCAAGATTATGCTCATTCATTATGCTTATCCATTTCTGCTTGCGCACTGACAACTAACAGAAGTATTGCATATTTGAATATGTTCACCCCCTAAAAGTAGAACGACGCTTGGATATTAAACTGCCTGCACGCGTCTTTCGCCATGGAGAGATTAGCCTGTAGTGGTTCGGCTACGCCAGGAGCGCGAAGACTGTGCTGCTTCTTGTCCATCCATGGCGATTCGCCACCGCCACATTCTGCGTTATAGGTAATATATGTTGCGCCGGTATGGTGCGCGAGTTCGGCAACCGCCGCCATGTCAGAAAGGTTTGCGGAAGTGACAGTCATGGTGTAGCCATGACGGATGCCGCTATCGACAATAGCCTCCAGGTTGGAGCGGAACCGTTCCCAGGTGTCCTGACCGCGCAAACTTTCGTAGGCTGCTTTGGTCGCGCCGTCTACCGAAATATTGACAACGGAAAGCATGTCTTTAAGCGGCAGTATTTTTTCACGCAAGGTTAAGCCATTGGTAGTCATGCGAATTTTTGCGCCATTCGCTTCACGGATTAAATTCAATACGCGCTCATAACGAGGTGATACGGTAGGCTCTCCTCCCACCAACTCCACCACCAGGGCACGGCGGCAGAATTCCACGATCTGTGAAGCGTTGCGCTCCACGTCTATCCCCTCACGTCCCCACCAGGGATGAGAGCGGTCATCGGTCTGCCAGCAGTGAGCACAGCGCAAGTTACACACGTAATCAAGACAAAGCGCCAGATCGAGGGGATAATGCCGTACAACCGTCTCCCCTAAGCGAAAACTTTCCTGGGCAGCGATCATGTTGGCGCGTTGTAGCTCGGTCAAGCCTTGCGCGTCTGTGCCAACCCCATAGATGAAAAACGGACAGGGGCCGCGCTCACCGTCTCGTGTTACGTCTTTACAAGCAACTGTCTGCCCTTGGGACGCCATCACAGATCGGGCGGCGACCATGACTACGGAATTCCAAGTATTCCACAACTCATCCTCTGGTTTGGCTGGTCGCCATTGACTGTGGGTGTAACTGCGCTGCTCCGCCCAACAGCACGAAAAATATTGCCCGGTGCCGTAGTAGAGCCGCATCCAGGGAGAGGCGCAACACTCACTCGTTGTCATCACCGTCTCTAGCTTTGATTTCAACATTAACGTCAAATACCTGGCCGTCTATTTTTATTACGGCTACTTTGTTGATCTCCACCCGTTTATTTTTTATTAATTCAGTCTTATCGAATAATTGTTTGATAAATACCATAAATAGGCTTTTTAACATGATAATCCTTTATATATAAAATAAAAAAATGGGGGGCTTAGGCTAAATCCGGGAGAACAGAAAGCTCTAAAAAACCGGTGTTAGGAAACGTCAAAACAGCCCCGCCAGAAAACGTAACCTGCCACTCTACGTCATAGGAGCCTGCGGCGGAGATGTCGTTGGTAGCGAGAGTGTAACTCACTACACCGTTAGGCGCGTCGGTAATCGTCGCTGCCTTGTTGACCACGGTACCGGTGTTGCGGCAGCGCAAGTGGATCTGCACCGCTGCGCCGGTGAGATTATAAGCCGCGCCAGTATTGTCCTTCAGCGTGGCCTCCATCGGCGGCAGCGTGTCGTGCAATTTAATCGTATAATCAGCCATTTTTCACCTCTACAGTTGTATTCTTGCTTTGTATGCCAACTTGATTATTACTGGATGCGGGATTTGCCCCGGTCACGGAATTCACCACATCCAGGACGCCGGGCTGTTGTTTGACTAGCGAGAGCACTGCATACACTCTACGAGTATTATTGTTAATATTAAAAATACGGGTGTATGGTTCGTAGCCGCGTTTAGTGATCGTCAGGGTGAATGGATCGAGGTGTGAGCGAACCTGTACGCCATCAACTCCCCGTGCCGTGTATGTAGTGACCAGCAAGCCATTCGCTGGAAAGGCGTCGCCATCGTATATAATACTTCCCGTGGAATTCACCAGGGTAGCGTGAGCGCCATCAATCGCGTTGCCGTCGGTATCCGCAACCGATAATATTACGGTGTATTGCGCGTGGATCGTATTGGTGAGCGACCCGTTATTGACCTGAGTATCGTAATCTACAAAATCACAGTCCTGCGCATAGACGGTTAGGTTATAATTTACCGCGCTCGCTTTCTTGTCACTACCAAAATCAGTATTGGTAATACGGGCATCAGGTGTTCCTAAGTAGACTCCGCCCGCATTGGCGATTAGCAAGTTAGAGATCGCCATGAGTTTGGAATAGAAATACGTTGACCGCCCGTTGCATTCCAGGGTGGTGTCTAGGATTTGGCCGGTAGAATTGCTTGGAAAGTAATACGCATCTCCGGATAAAATGCTGTTACGTATGTCGCAAACACTTGATATTGAAACCTCGTTAAAAGACCCCTGTGGTTTCCAAAAAAACGAATCGTACATATTGAAGGTCGAAGCAGCACTCCACGTGTTATACGGTTGGGTGTTTGAATACGGGTAATAACGCAAGGTCGCTCCATTAGCGGACATCCCGTTGACCAGGTTTCCCAATTGCAATTTGGAAGCGCCAACCATCTGGAGCGATCTGAGATTAGTCGCGGTTCCAATCGTTACAAAGCAATTAGATAACTGCCAGGTTGCTGCAGCCGATTTCCCGATAAACACATTCGAGTCTATTTGGTAGGCGTTATTGATGCTGGAAACAACGCCCCAACCGTTAGTGTCGCTTGTTGTCTGCAAATCCGCAGGGGTGTAGACCGCGCCGTCTAAATGCAACGCCCAATCCAATACCGTTGCCGTTAACCCAGAATTCGCGCCACCCTCAGTCAAGCCAGAAACAGCCGTAATGCGGCAACGAATTGCGACGCCTTGATCGGGATACGATTTCACGTAGGCGATGCTCATCGCGTTTGGCACTGAAAACGACACCGTGCCCGAATTGCGAAACGCGTTCGTGCCGTCATTAACATCAGGGATAGCCGACCAGGAGTATGAGTTTATTGCGTACTCCCAGACAACGCTAATTGAGGCAGCAACAAGGGGTGTGGTGATGTTTAGGGTGAGGTTGTGCCAAGGGAATTGGTTGGTCGCAAAAACCATGCAATCACCGACAGCCGCGTCCTCGGGGAACAAATCGAAATTGGTTGTGCTGGCTCGTTTAGCGTAAGTGTTGGTGTTTTTCTTGTAGTAGTAAATACGGTCAATATTCGCCGGTTGATCAAACGTTATTGCCATTGATGACACCCCTCAATATATTAATCTGGGCCTCTAAATCGGCGGTGTCTTGCAGCGGCAGCAGCACAACATATTGTTGCTTATCTTGCTGGAGAGACTCTCTCCAACGCAATAATTCCTCGGCATCCTGGTTTGCCCGCTGTATATTTGCCAGTTCGTTTTCCAACTCGGAAAGTCGCACAACCTGCGTATTTTGCGCAATAATCTCTATCGTGTCCTGGTCAATAACTCGATATTCAGCCATTTTGCCCTCACTTGGTAATGTGTTGTTCTAATACATGTGAACGACGCAGTAAATATTGCACCATCAAATTATCACGTTTATTGACTGCCTGATCGTACATAACAGAGTTGGCGCGAATATGATATTCGTGAATGATTGGCCCCGGCAGGGCTTGGCTGCGTATTCCATTAAGCCACCATTGGAGGAAGAGGAGTGCGTCTTCGCAAATAGGCACGGTTTCATCAAACAATTTACCGTCTTGTGGAATGAGCGAGGCGTGGATAACAGTGCTGCAGGGATGAATCCAGCCCTGCAACTGCTGATCAATCATTTGCGGCTGCACAATCGGCGAGAGGTCTGGCGGTATCTTGTTGCCGATGTGCGTAAATGCGCCATGCACCATGAGGTTGCCCCCGTCACGCGCCCGCCACAAAGTGTGATGTACTCGATCTACTCCCATCACATCATCGGCGTCCATCAACATTAGTGCCGGATAACGGTCGCGGAATAGCTGCCCCATGAAGATTGCGCGGTTTTTCGCCTGTCCTGCGTTTGCGGCTTTCGGAAAAGTCATAATGCCGACGTGATCAGCAGAACTAGCGTGACGTTTGACCAATTCAACGGAGTTATCAGTCGAGGCGTCGTCGGCATAGGTTAAAATCCAGCGATAGCCTGCCATCGCTCGTTCGACGGAATCCAGGCATCTTTCAATCCATGGCGCGACGTTATTCCCCGCGATGGCGACGTGAATACCGGGGAGCGGGTTCCACCAGGGATCACCGCCCCAGGTGGCATCCATGTGATACTTCTCACGCCATGCGGTAAGACTAATGTGATAAGCAGGGCTGTTGATGTTGGCGTAATGATCCCCGAATGATTGGTGATCTTCGTGAATTGCCAATACGCTTTCATCTCTACCCCAAACACCTCCTAGTCGCAGGCAGCGCATGGAATAGTCGGATTCGTCAAGGCCCCAACCTTTACCGAAAGCTAAGTCAAACTGCCCGACACGCTTCAGCCAGTAACGATCCCATAACACACAAGTGCCAGGGATCGGGCTATTAACACGTCGCGCTTGATAGGTGCGGTTCGAGTCCGGTTCGGTTTTAATCCGATTGTCAAGCCACGGCCCCACGCACGCCCAGCCATTTTGCGTTAGTGTATCGAGCAGCTTTTTGAGATCCTGCGTGCCGGTAAAGAAACAATCGTCATTGAGTAAGAGCGCGTAACCTTCATCAGCACGCATCTCACTAATCGCCGTATTGATGCTCCTGCAAAAGTTAAAGGGCGGGTCTAAGGAGATAATCGCCGCGTTAGTATCTACCTCTCTTGCTGTTTGTAATGCCTCCGGCGTATTTGGACAAACAACCAGCATGATGCGCAAGTCTACCCCATTGGCGGCATTTTTCAGCGCGGCGAGACAGCGTTGTAATCGCTCTTTGTTTTTCGCGGTCGTGGGGATGATGGCTAAAATACTGCCACGTTGCTGGCTTGGCTTTACACCATAATCAATCCAGGGCAACCAGGGATTGTTTACTGGAACGGCTATTTGACTGATTTCGGAAATTTGTTGTTTTGTTACTCGGACAGTCTTGATTGGCATTACACAATCCCAATTCGCTTAAATTGCAAACGAAAAGTAGAGGCTTCGTTGTCGGTCACAGTGATGGCGGCGGTGGCGTATTTGTTTGCATCACTTGGCAATGCGGCCTTGACGTGATACACACCTGCGGTAGCGGGCGCAGTATATAGGCCATCACTAGTGATGCTGCCACCATTTTCCTCAACTACAGACCAGTTGACTGTTTGATCGACGCTTTCGTAAACTGCGGCTGAGAATTGGTAGGTGCCATTTAAGCCGCAGTTGCCGATCATCGGCTGGATGGCGATAGAGACTTCATGCGTTGCGGTTCCGCTTGGCAGTAACCCAAACATGGCGACAGACCAACTGGCAGGATTGGTGACTCCCCAGTTGACTGTTACGTTAGAAGTTACGCCAGACATGCGCAGAGCAGTATAGATGGCGCGTAAATCGCCCCAATTATCCGTAGCGACTACGCTTGGCAAATAAGCCTTCTGTGAATATTCTGTATCCGTGTATTGAATAGACGCTTGTGACCAGCCGCTCGGAATCTCTACGCTCATGTTATAGCCTAAAGAGGCGTTGGTTGGCGATGCGGTGAAATAAGCGGCAAGCAGTTCTGAATTAACTTGTGCGGTGAGTGAAGGCGAAGTAGCATTGTAAGCCGCCATAATGCGCGAGGCGGGCGCAAAGTGATAATCGGACACGCCACGGAAAGAAGAAACGCAAAAGCTGCCATAATAATCATACTTGGCAGGATCGCTCACGGAAAAGATAAAGTCTTTATCATCAGCGCCAGTAACGCGATGCACGTAATATTCGATAAAGCGATATAGATACAAGCCGGTAATCTCTTCATAGAGCGGCCCAACCCAGCCAGTGCGCGTCCAGCCGGAAGGCGCGGTGATGGTCGGGTGCGCAATCTCCGAACTGGAAGAATAAGAGATTAAGGGGAGAATAAATAGGTCGTCTGTTTGGATGGATTCCAAGCCAACGTTATGCGTATCGTCTTTGACAATGACGTGGAACTGCCCGGTGGTAGCGTTGTAATTGCCATTCAACGAGTTGCTTACATCTTGATAATTACCAACATTGATTACGCTCATAATCTCCTCTTAATAGTAGTAACCATTCACCGCGACACGCTCAATTAAAAAGCATACTTGACTGCCGTTTGTTTTATCGCCATTTGGCATTTGCGCCAACTGCGTCACGCGAAAACCGGGCACGTTGCTGCCGTTAATCTCCAGCCACGCTTGCGTCTCTAGCGCCTTAGTGAACGTAGCTTGGTCGGAATGATCCCAAACCACGTAGAGTTTTTCACCTTCGCTCACAGCAATGTCCTGATAATCAGTAATGGTGGTCGTAGCAATGTCGCCGGAGTTAGGCGCGGAGATTGTCAGTGTTTTTGGAGCAGTGCCGCTATTGACAATGGTGACACCATAGCCAGCAACTAGCTTCGCGCCAAGGTAGCCTTCAGTATCATCAACATCAATCTTAACTTGCTTGGTGTCAGTATCAACCGTGTCACCACTAATTTGCAGAGTTTCGTTCCCACCATCATTAACTTCGACAACAGTAATGTTGTTTCCTGCAACAATTTTATCTTTAAGGTTTCCGTAGTTAGTGTCATTACTACTAACCTTAGTTTTGCCATAGATTTCACTGCCTGGAGCACCCGCGCCTGTAGGTGAAATATAGGTGCGCTGATCGACCAGGTTTGTGAGTGTGGTAGAACCATCCCAACTAACCGTGCAAAGCAAGAACCCGGTCGTGCTGACAGGCGCGGTGAGCGAGACGGCTAACGCCCCAGTGCTATCGTCAATATACACGTAGTACAAACCAGCATTGACCGCAGGAAACGGATAAGTGATTGGGCCGTGATACCGCTTGCCAAGGAAGTAAAGCACACCGGCGCTAAAATCCAGCGAGGTGCCGACGATGCTTGGCGCAAAACCATCGGCAGTCAAAACACCATCGCTGAAGAGTTCGTCAACGCGGCGCTCAAACTCAGCCTGCGCCTCCCCCTGCATGGTGTTGACCGCCTGCGCGGTGAGCTTATTTCCTGGCGCGAAAACTTGAGAAAAGTAGATGTCTTTTGCCATTGGTTACCCCAATATATCCGCGTTACTGGAAGGATTATCCGCATCATCCAGTTCAGAAATATCCAGGAAGAAGAGGCCAGCGGTGTTCGGATTTTCGTGTTTGGGATAAGAAAAAGATACGGAACCGATCTTTGCTGGTGCTTCTTTTCCGGCGATATATTCAATCGTTTTAACTATTTCACGAGTAGTAGAGTCATACATAATTTCACCTAAGCAATCACACAAGTATAAGTTACCATGTGCTTAATTTCGTCTTCAGTGGCTTCCATGCGCCGGTCTTCGCCAATAACGCGCAACAGCGTGCCGTACGGCACATCAATTCCCATCATGTTGCAGGTGACAAACTGCGTGGGAAAAACTGCCTTGCCCTCGGTTTCCCAGGTCACTTCCTCGCAGTCAGCGGCCATGCGTTTCCCTTTTGCCTTTGCCGCCGCTTCCGGGTCTTTCTCGCCGGAGTCCTCTTCGACTTGCTCCCAGATGTCGCCAACGTAATAACGGTAGTTGATATTGCGCTGGCTGTCTTTGTCGCTCCAGACACCCTTATTTTGCGCCGGAAGCAAGTCGTCAATGCCGGTGCTGGTATCGGCTGCGCCGTCCGTGTTTTCGTCTTCTTGCTTGCCGAGGGAAAAACCGCCGATAATTTCAATCTCGTTATAGAACTTGCTCAGATCACGCTTATGCTTGACGCGATTAACTGAGTTCATGTGGTTGACCGGGTTATTTTCAATGGTGAAAATAGAGTTAGTCGCGCTTGCCGCTGGGCGCGGCAGGGCGTTATAGCAACCGTCTGGCTCAATGCGCCAAATCCAATCGCCGCGTTTTTTCACCAGATAGTCAATCCACTTCAGCATTGGCGTGGTCGGCTTTGGCGCAAGGCCAATGTCGTCTTTGCTCATGCCGATTTGACTTTTTACCGCGTCAGTCATTTGCTCTAAAGTGGAGGGAGATTCATCGCCATCGGTGTTTTGGTCGATCTCACCTTCCAAGCGGAAGGCGTCCGTGTTTTTGGCAATGTTAATGAAAACGCCATTGATCTTGATCCGGTCGTCACTTACTCCACAGGCGTTCAAGGTCTGCTTCCAAACCTTCCACCATAGCCAGCCGCTCACGTCGCCAACCTTGTCACGCACGTATTTTTTATCAAGGCGGTAAGAATCATCGCTCAAGGTAACGGTGCGCGGTTGTTCAATGATCTCCGGGCCGATTTCGTCTTCCGGGTCGATTAACCGGCCAGTAAACACCGGGTATTCGTAGTAGGTAGCGGTATCATCCACGTAGGCGGCGATAATTTGAAATTCCTCGTTACCCTTCATAAACGGCATGCTTTGCTCTGGCGCGACCACCAGACGGGCGGAAGCGCCGCGCATATTTCCGTCGTCGTTTTCGTTGCGCTGAATTTCTACACTCAATAAACTCAACGGTTGGTCTTCATGTGCGATCCGCACTACTTCTGGCTTGTAGACTTCAGACATGCGATAGAGGATCGGAGTGCGTAACGGGTTCGCCGCCACCAATTTCAAGCCCAATTTAGTGAGCTTTGTTTCTTCGCCTTCTTCTTTGGTGTCAGCGTTATCCTCGATGATGCCTTCTAAGGAAGCACCGTCACGTTTCGCGCCAGCCACTGCCCGCCAGTGTAAGGAGAGGTGTTCGGTCTGCACTTCGTTTTTAAAGGTGCCGGATGCTTCATCGAAGTAGGAAGGAAGGTTGCCCATTTTTGCCGGTCGGATGGTAACTGAACCTTCGTAAGAAGTGGTCTGGTTGCCTTCGCCATCAGTGGATTGAGTACCTACTACCGATTGTTGACAGGGAAGGAAAGCAGCTTGCTGACCCTGGGCAAAGAGGCCAATGCGCCCGATGATTGGCTGGTTATTGGCGATTACTTTATCCGTATAACTCCACCAATCCCCAATGGTGCCGGAAGTGATAAACAGCTTGCTCTCTAGCTGTCGGATGATTACTACATCTTCAACGGTATTAGCGTTGAATTTTGCGGCACTGATTTGCGCGGAAAGGGCGTTGCCTTGATAAGTAGCTACGGTTTCCCAGTCTCCAGTCTGACTGCCAGTAAGTATTTTATCGCCGACTTTTCCAGCTACGCATACGCGCCTGATCACAGGCTGGCGTATGTCCATTTCAGTGCTACCATAAGGAGCGGTGATACTTGGTTTAAGGCTTTTTTCGCTATGAGTCGGGAACATAATAATATAGCGATAGGTGTTGCCTTCGTATGTTAAGTCCGGCAGGGAAATCCCAGTCCAGGGAGAGAGCAGGCCATTTTCTTTCGTGACGGTAATCAGCGATTTAACGCCACCAGTGTCTTGAATGTCCAGATTGGTTGGCTGGTTGCGCATAATGTAGCAAACTACGCCAGCGTCGAAGTCGTAGTTTG
The DNA here is from genome assembly GCA_025612375.1 of Ignavibacteria bacterium. Lineage (NCBI taxonomy): Bacteria > Pseudomonadati > Ignavibacteriota > Ignavibacteria > Ignavibacteria bacterium. Next base: position 13,405 of record JAAXKN010000029.1, on the reverse strand, counting down.
CCTTCGATGTCAACGCCCCCCAATGGCGCGGAGAAGCGTCGTAGTATTTAATATAGTTCGCAATCGGCATCCCCATAATAGTGACAGTGCGCCATTTGGTAGAGGTGACACCGGGCCATTGTTCCCAATCAACTGACTTGGTAGAAACTTTGTCGTGCTTTGAAGCGATGAGGGCAGCATTAAGCGGCTCGAAATACTCGACGTTATCGAAGCTCCAGGTCTTTAGCATTTCGTCGTAGTCTTTTTGATTGCCACCCTTGAACGCCCAATCGCGCACGTATGCTTGAGAATCCAGCACTCCAGCGGCAGGAGGCGTGTGCCACAAACAGCGAAAATAGTTGCTAACTATCATGCCCAGGTTACTCCATCGTCAAGAGAATACCGACTTTTTTGCGAACCGTCCGTGTCTTGATAGATTACTTCCAACATGCCGGAGGGCCAGATTTGCGCGGTGATTTGCATATAGTTCGATGGCAAAGTAAACGCCGTCCAAAATTCGGTGCGCACATTATCCTTTATCTTTACTAGATTGCCATCTACAGCAAAAACATAGACAGTGCCATCATCTGCCTTCACTGAAACTATGCAATAGTATGCCACGTATCACCATCATCCATTGAATACATTTTCCTGTCACTAAAGGTTGCTACTACAATGCCGCTCGGCAAAATCGCTAGGCCGTGCTCCTCGTTAAAATCGCCGGTATTCATCACCTGCGGCGTGGATAAGGAACCGTCACGCCGCGTGATGCCGCCGTTCATGCCGGAAGTGAAGAGGGTGCCAAATTTATCGTTGGCAGACTTGATACTTTTGTGCAAAATGCGGAATGTGGTTATTTGCTCTGGGAGAGCGTAAAACATCCAACCGCCATTATACCCATAGATTTCTAGTGAACCTTGCCTGCCGATACGCACAGGCCAATCGCCAAAAAACGATTCGTAATCGGACATGTCGTGCCGGTATAGAGTCCATGCAGAAAAATCATAATCAGCAGTGATTTTTAGATAGTAATTCTCGCCACGATAAAGGGGCGCATCCCAATTTACAACAATATAGCCAACGTCATAAATTGTCGCTACAAATTCATTCTGACCAGGATTGCAATACCCAATGGTGGTATATTCGATTGTCTGTTCACCATTTTGAACAACCTGCACTCTTTTTCTTTGCTCTAAAATTTTAGTAGTGTAAGAAATGGTGCGAGTGCGATAATACCCCTGATAGACGCCATTTTGGTTTTTGTAGAGCGTGACTCGATTAACAATATTTTGATCCACTGGCGTATATGTTGGAACCAGCATGGAGCCATCATAATAACCCGAGTCTAGGTTGTCGCCATGCGCTAGGTATATTTTCCCTTTGTAATACTCAGATTCTTCATTCACATACGGTTCTTGATCTACGTTGAGCCTGTTGAAATAAGCAGTGCCTATATCTGGGTTGCCGAGATATACGGGGCTATAAACACTGCTATAAAATTCAACCGTAGCAGAAAAAGTCCGCTGCCACGTTACTCCTAAGTCTGTCCATGTTTCGCTGAGTATTGCCATATATAAAACGGGCCATCTTTTACGATGGCCTGTTCTCCTTATCTAGCGGCACGCATCTGGTTGCGCATTACCGAATTTGCAGTGGCCGATTTAATGCGAATGACCCACTCGCCATCATTGGTTTGTTCGGCGCTGATCTCGCCATTGGTGACGATGTTTTTGCCCATAGCCATGCTGCCCATGCCAGATGATTGCACGTAAGAAGAGGCAGATGGCTGGTTCGCTCTCGGATAGAGTGTAATACCAGAAGCGCCAGCAAAAGGAAGGGTGCCGTTAAATTGATCTGCATTTAAGCGTTGCAACTGCGCTCTCGCTATCGCGGAAGTCAACGCGGATCCATTCCCTAAACTGCTCGGCACTACAATGAATGGCGCTTTCGTGCGCGGAAATTTTGGCGTCAGGTCAGGCAAGCGCATTGGAGTACGCCGTGCGTTCACCATGCCATCGCCAGGAAGGAAGGGCACGATGTTTGTGCCAGCAGAAACAACCGGCCCTGCTGTTCCAGGCATATAAGGATGCACTGCTGGAGCGCGATATAAAACTGGTGCCAAGGCATGCACTGCCGTGGCTCCCATGCGATTTCCAAAGCGATCCAGAAGCGACATCCGTTCTACCATTCCGCGCACAAAAGTGTCAATAAAGGCACGACCACTTTGCGACAAACGAGCTAATGGCCCGCGCTTTGCGTTTGAGTGTGGCAGGAATTGATTGAGGCGCTCTAATATCTCTCCAATGGCGCGAGTAAGTGGCGATCTCGAATCGCGCATGCCTTGAATGAAAGTGTCAAACAAGGCTCGCCCACTGCGATACATGCTTCTGGCGAAGTTGCCAATTGCCGGGAAGAAGCTAGTCAGCAACCTAATCAGCCGCGCCGGAAGATCGGAAAGCGCGTTCCAAATTGACCTGCCGAAATCAATTAGACCCTGGCTAATCTGACGCAGGTGCTTTGAGAGTTCGTAGAGAGCCGCGATCAGTAGCAGAACGCCAATGACCGTTAATGTAATTTCCCATTCCGCGATAGCTTTAGCAATTGCTAATCGGATAAAATTCAGTGTCGCTACTGCCGCTGCTTTTGCGACTCCCCACAAGCTAACAGCTAATCCTTTGAAAGATAGTTTTGAGATCGTGTTTGCGGCAATCAAGGCCCAAATTTGCGTCACTAAATTTTTTGCCTGTACAGCAATAGCCAGTAAATCGGCTGGTGTCTGGATGCTTTTCAATATAATCATTGAACCAGCAAGACCGGCAATCGCCATGGCGAGAGTGCCAATCCCTACTGTCAATGCCCCGACTGCTAGAAGCATACCACCAAACACAATGGCGGCGACCGTTGCAAGGGAAAATAACACTGAGAGGATGAACTTCAACCACTTGGCATGATTATTCAACCATCTATTTATTTTAAATAGCCACACTGACACCTTTGCGACTACGCGCAAAAAGAATAGCAAGGTTTGGATCAGTGGCAACAAGCCTTGATAAAGCAAAAGAACAATCGATTCCGCGATGATCGAGAACTGTCCAGGAACAGTCTGCATTGCGTTATCCATCGCTCTCTTAAATCGTCTGTCGTTTAAGAAGGCGTCTAGTAATGCTTCAACTGCCCACTTTGAGGGAACTTTACCAGCCCGCACTAGCTCTTGCAACTCACCACGGGTAACATGTAGTTTCTTGGCAAGAATATCCGCAGCCGGGATGCCGTTTTTATGTAGTTGATTGAGACGCATGGCAAAAACATGCGTTTCAATGTTCATTTTCCCTAGCGCCATGGCGATATTCATAAAGGTAGCTGTGGAACCGCCTAAACTACCGGCGGCATTACCAATCGCCATCATTGCCGGAAGTAACTTATCGGCGCTAAAGCCCATTTGCATTAAGAAACGGGCAATCGGAAGCAGGTCTTTCGTGACAAATGGTGACAGGATAGCAAATTCCTGTAAATCATCCATTAATTTATTTGCTTTTTTTGCGCTACCGAGTAGTTTTGCGAAGCCATTTTCCGTGCTACGCACTACGGTGTCGTAATCCAAGGCAGTTTTAGTCATTTTCAGACTAATTCCGGTAATCGCTGCTCCAATGCCAGTAATAATCGCCCCAATCGGTATGAGCGACATGGATAAATCCATCCAGTTGCGGCGATCACGAAACAAATTTTTGTGTGCTTCCGCCATTTCTGCATTGGTTTTACGCATTTCATTGCGCAAATAGGTGATGCCGTTAGCAAGGCGTCGAGCGGCGGCAAGGTTTTCGTTATAATCCTGGGTTAATTTATCTAATCTGGCGCGTTGGGTATCAGTGACTTGCCCGGCAGATTGCAAAGCAGCACATTCCTGCGCAATGCTGGTATTTAACCGGCGAACATTGATTGCCAAACTGCGATAACGCGTTTCTAGTTTAGCAATATTCTCAGCATATTTGCCATCAAAACCAATATTGGCAATGCGCAGATTAAAGATACCGCCTTTTAGAAAACGCGCACGTTGTTCTAGTCTGCTAATATTGCTACTAATGTTACGTGTAGCTTGATCGAAAGATCGTGCGGCGTTCTTAGCGCCACCGGCCATGCGCGGAACAGAAACGTTGAGTTTGGTTACTGTGTTTTCCAGGCTTTTCAGTTGCGAGTTAAAAGCACTAATAGCTTGCGAGGCGCTGTCGATAACGGAGATTTCAATTTTTAACTGGAGGTTTTGCGAACGAGCCACGTTGACCTCCTTTCAATAGTTACTTTGAGGTAACGGCAGGCATTTCTTTCGAGAAGGTTTCCGTAGTTTTGAATCTGCCGTTCTTATAAGTTTCTTCACGAACAACGTAACCATTCTCAATTTTACGGATGGAAAGGGATACGGATTCTCCCGATTTCGATGGCGTCGATGTCTTAATCTTCTTAGCGGCCATGTTCTGCTTTCTTTCTTTCGCTTTCTTCTTTTTTGTATTCTTCTTCCGCGATTAGCAGCCAATCTTCGACAATCTCGGCGTGCTCCGATAACAAGTCTTCTGCTTTATATGCAGGATAGCGCCGTGCAAGAGCATCAAGGACAATACTGACCTCTGGATCCCGCACGGCGCTACCATTCACCATCTTTTTTACTTGTTCTCGGAGCTTGTCGCGTTTCCCCGGCTGTTAAAGGCAAGGCCAAGCGCCTGAGTCGCGATTTCGATCAAGAGATCACCCGGTAGGTTGCGCACGTTCTCCAAGCTAAACGGATACTCTTTCACAATCAGCTCGCCAGTATTGTCTTCAAACTCGGTTTGCAGATTATCCCAACCCTGAACAACATTGTTATCCACGGTGATCTTCACCAGATCGCCCATGTCCATGCCATCCAGGGAAACGGTCGCATTGCCTTCCGCGTCCGCGCCACTCACTTCGCCAAGTTTCAGTAACTTGGCGTACGCTACTTTTGCGCCATAGCTAATTTTCAGATAGAACGTCGCATCATCAATCGTGACTTTTTTCAGAAACGGAGAAATCCGCATTATCCAACCTTTCGTTAAACCCCAGTTTGTTCGCTAAATGCCAAACTTTGCAGATAAGGATTTGTCTTGCTGGTCTTGAAACTAAACACATGCACCGGCTCGCTTGCGCCATTGGTAGCGTCACACTCATACTCAAAGCCGAAGTCGTTGTCTACCGACATATTGCTCAAGGTAGCAATGAACGGATTGCCTGTATCGCCGCAGTTGGTGTAAGTAATCGTTGCCCCAACAGAACCGGGCTGGAAACACGCGGCAGCAAAATCGCTACTGTTCGCCGCAGCCCAATCCATCGGCACTTCACAGGTGCCCTCAAAGGTAACCTCTTCCTCGCCCGGTTTCAGTTCGTAGGCTTCACGAATGCTGGAGCCAGTGCGCGGCGTGGTGTTAGCAATCTTATCGCCATAGGTCATGTATTTATGGTTGTTCTTCAGGCCAATCTTCCAACTGCGAATCCGAAAACCGCCAGTGGGAACCGTCGGCCCAGTTAATGCCGCTACCGACTGCCAACCGCGCAAGACCGGATCGTTCAGGGCAGTATTCGTGAGATTATTCACAATCTGCCCGCCAAGAGCAAGGATGCTAAATGTGCCCTTGAGCACTTCGGAATCTTCGGTATATTCCTGCTCCAGATCCAGGCTATCAATCACACATCCCCAGAGCTTTAAGCCTTCCTTGCTGCTACCGGCAGTCATAGTCATAGATGGGCACTTGCCGTCCGGTGCCCAGGCGGAGCCAGTTTTGCGTAGGGCGTTGACGATAAAATCAATGCCCTGCATCTCTAATTCGAGGGAGTCGATGCCAGCGCGGATAATCCCGCCACGCCGGTCAGTGATCCCTCCTACATGGCGTTGGGTTTGCACGTTGGCGTGCATGTAAACGCGCCCGCGACTCATCCGGTCGGTGCTTACTCCACCAGCAACAGGCACACCCGGAGTTGCCTCGGCCACCCAGGTAGGATGCACCTCCAATATTTTCTCAACCGGAACAGTTGTTCGAGCCATTTTCTATCTCCTTAGTTCGAGCCGCAGGTCACGCAATCCGGTTCGGGATCAATCTGACCATACTCACTCTCTTTACATTGATAGAGATATGGTCGCCTGCCCTCTTCGATCTCCTGCAAAATACGTGTATCGGTAATATCGACCGGAGACTTTTTGTTTGCTACATTGCCGTCCGGCAGTAGCGCGGTATCGGCAGGGTATTCGCCACGTAATTTATAATATGCCAATTTAATCTCTCCTATTTACTACTTCAATCCGAATCGCAGCTAAACTATACCAAGACTGTTCCGATAAATCCTTGCGCGTCTTAAAGCTCACCGAATCGACTCGGACAGTCTCTGCAGCCGGAGTGCCCTTGTAAAGCAAGCCCCGATTGCTTTTGACGATAGCCTTAATCACATCCACCAGATCCAAACAGGATTTTGCCGAAGCGACAGGGCCAGTATCATCTTTAGCGACCACGGACACAAAAATCGTTGTCCACTCCCGATCTCCATTACTGGCGACTGCTGGCCGCACTTCCTGAATTTTAGTGCCTTGCAGATAAAAAACGCTTACTCGTGGAAAGGATGCTTCTGCCGCATCCACCTCTTCCGGGATCGAATCAAACACATCCTGCGAAACAGCAGTATTGGCAAACACCGCGTCGTCTTTGATAATCCCATACAGGTTATCCCAAATCATTGAAAGAGAGTTAGCCATCAAATAGCCTCAATCACATGGTCAAAAATCATATCGCCAATGGCGTCAACGTTTGCGTCGGTAATATCAGCGAACTGGCGCTGTGGTAAAGGGGTGCGGCGGTTTGGCAAACCAAAGTTATTCCAAGCGGCGGTAGAATCCTGACTGCCAATCGTCATTCCTTGCTTGTGGATGTCCGTAATATTTTCAGGATGGGATTCAGAAGTAAGGCTCACGAACATATCCCACCAACGCCGTAGCTTGGTGGTTCCGGTGCCCTCACGTACCCGTCTCGCTTCGTAGCTTTTATTTAGCGGTGCCCATGGCCCGCCTTCCGGTGCAGACTCGCTATCAAACGCACTGATCATATTGTCCACCATGTAGGGCCTAATATGATCGGTAAATACTGGCCTTAAATCCTGGATTGACTTACGAACCGTGTTCATTACTCGACGCAAATCATCGCGGTCTGAAGCAATGAGGATTACTACTCTATCCCTAGGCATATTCGCTATCCGTTCGTGGTTCAACTTTATCTGTATTGTAAACGATGCGTTGAAACGAACCGGAATCTTCATCGGCTAATTCGGAAAGATAGCCGTAGCCGATAGCTTCTGCTTTCGCCATTTGGAGGAGTTGCATTACGTTTTTGAAAGCCTGACTACGTTTCGCGTCTGGACTTGGGGTGTCCGTATAGAGGTCAACGCGTGTCGCTAAAATCGAGGCGAATTTATTCAGCGCGTAGAATTTCAGCAGGGCTTGCACACCAGGAACATCGGCACTGAGCACCTCCATGGTGCTCAAGGTTTCGTAATTGGCTGGCTTGTATGCTAAAAAGGCGTTATCAATGATGCTACTAAGGCCGGTAAGGTCGGGAGATAGCTTGGTTTCGTTAATCAACGCTGCATATTCGCCAGCAATAAAACTAACTGCTGATATTCTTGTATATGCCATTACTTACTCCGCTTGAATGGGTTATCCTTGCCTGGTTTCGTTTTTACTGCAACCGTTTCAGCTTTTTCCTCGACCTTATTATCACACTTTTCGTAAACAAGATCAAGTGTCCTTTTTACACTCTCTAAAGTACGTAATGTGCGAAACTGAGGGGTAATACGTCCAATGTTTTGATAAGGTTCGACACCAAATTTGTCAGCAATCCTGGCAGTAATTTCAACCAAACCATCGAGACATTCTTTGTTCATGCGCTCAAGCGCAGCGATACTTGCCATAAAACCTCCAGAGCGCCCTACAATGACGTAGGGCGCTCAGTTAGAACATTAGATATGCGGAGTGGCATATCCGGTCGGAGCAGCGTAATTTGCATTGCCAATACGCATTACTGCCGCGCCAGTGCGGTTGTATGCGCCGAAACCGGCAGTGCGCTCATACTGGCGCTCCCAATACGGATGGTCTTCGCGCTCGGCGATAGCGGCGAAGCCAGGAAAATCCGGGTCTTCGCGCATGCGCAGTGGCTTCACGCCATTGGTCATATAGGAGATCATATAACCAGAAGGCAGAATATCCCAGGTGCGGATCCAGGAACGCGAACTCTTGTCGTAGCCCAACTTTTCGCCGGGAACGATGGAGTTCGGGCCATCGCTATTCAAGGTCGCGTCCGCGTTGCCGGGCGTGATATTCGGGTCAGGAGCTTCCATGAAGGAGGTCAACGCTTCGGTTTCATCCTGCAAATCCTCGGCAATCAGGGTCACTACTTGGCCTTCGTTGTCCGGGTGTTCACGCAGCGTATTCGCCAGAGAGAGATACGGGTTCGCCTCCGCGAAAGTCGCCTGCGCCAACAGGTGATTGTCGGTGCTACCGTATTCCGTGTCGTTGCGCTTCATGTAAACCACGGTATCATTATTCGCAAGCGGTTTTACGGTTAGCGTGCCGTGTTCCTCGTCGGCAAAACTCCAGTCGGCGGCGCGGAACAAGGCGGTGAGCATCTGCGTGCGCAGCCAACGCACATCCGCGTCAAACAGCGTTACCAGCAGGTCATTAACCTCTTCCACCGTCATTTTTACTGCCGCCTTGCGCGTTCGCGCCCAGGCAATACCGGCGGACTGGATCGGGTAGCCTAATTCATAGCTGCCCCCAACCACGATAGGCCGCGCACGTCCAAATTCATCTAAGGGCTGCAGCGAAGCGAGCGAGCTAGTCTTGTAAACGGTCTTAAACTCAGTCGTACGCTCCACCAGGGTGTCAAAAAGCGCGGTTACCGCCTGATTATGCACGGCAACCGAGGCGTCGATAGCCTTGCCGATAATTTCTACGCCAGCTTCAGTCACGCGCTGACTAAACAAATGGCGCAGGTCGTTGAAACCATATAAAATAGGCACTGTTTATCTCCAAATCTTAGAGGGTGAAGTTGACATAAACCATCTTGTCAAACGCCTGACCGGGGATACTGTTCGGCACCGGCATCACGTAGCCAATCTTGACACTCGTGGTGCCTGCGGCATCGCCAAAAGCGCCAGCGGTATCAGACAGATACAGCAACACACCATAGCCTTGCCCAGTCAAATCGTAACCATCAACAATGCCTTCACACAAGACGGTTACCGCCATGCCAGAGGATGCTTTCTTCAAAACAATGCCCTTGGCGTCTGCGGTTCCGGCAGCGGAAGCATCCGCTTTGACAACGCACCCAGCCCCAGCGTCGGCGGCAACGATGCGCACGATGTCACCAGCAGCGAGATCCTCACCAGCCACGGCAGAAAACTGCCGCAAGCTCTCCACGATACGAAAAACCGTGGCGGTCGTTAAAGAAATATCGGCCATTTTGGATTATCCTTTTCTACAAACGATACATGCTTTTTTGCGCTTTCATTGCCTCTTCTTTTCGCTTACCGGAACCGGCTTCGCCAACCGGATCAGGGGATTTCCCTAATCCCGGCTTTTCGCTTTCCGTTTTCGCGGTTTCCGAGGCTTTGTCAGCCCACTCACTGAGCTTAAAGAGATCGGTGCTTTCCAAATCAGGAGCCAGGGCGCGAATGCCTTCCGGCAGGCGGGCGATCTTTTTCATCAGACGCTCCCGTTCCTTTTCACGGAATTTTTCGCTTACCTCTTCAGCCTGTTTCAGTTTCGGCTCTAATTCTTCCAGCCGCGCCTTATATGTCTTGGCAAGTTGTTCAAACTCGCCATTTTCACGTTGGCGCTTCTCTTCAGCTTCTCGATCCTTCTGCTCTCGCTCCTCTAGCATCTGGCGCAACTTGTTGCGTTCTTCAACAAGTTTATCAATGCGCTTCTTGACACCAGGAGTGTCTTTGTCAGTGTTTTCGACAGGATCTTCATTGTCTGAAGTAGTATCATCCTGAACATCAACTTTGTTTGTATCGACAATTTCTTCATCTTTGTCGAGAGCAGGATTTTCTGGATCGTTTTTAATCGGCGGCATATTTTCCTCCACGGTTCTTAACGTGAACGACTCGATTGAAGGTTAGTTTTGACTGCTACGGTCAGTCTGATTACTCGTAGAATCTTTACTACTATTTAGACTCTTTTGCAACTCAGTTTGTTTCGCCATTGCTGAGTCTTTTATCTCTTGCAACTTTTTTGCAACTGGGCCATCGCAATCTTTAATAAATTCAGTAATGCGAGTTTCATCCCAGCCGTCATCACGCAACAAGAACTCAAGCGGCGCACCAGCATTAAGGGCTTGTTGGAACGCCGTCCAGCGCGAAGCCTCAACGGTATAGACTTCACCTTTCGCATCAGGCAGCAGCGGGCGCATGTCAATGTCAAAGTCCAGATCGCCAGCCTTATAGCTATCTAAGCTGAAAGGCTTAAAGACTTCTTGCTTTCTGGTGAGATCCGTCCAGGCCCCGGTATTCGCCCGCCACCCCCCAATGGCGAGGCCCATTTGAATCAGTTTGACTGTTTGCCGGTCTGCGGCGGCAGCGGTGCGAGTGAAGCGCGATTTCACATCAGAAGACAGCTTTTCTACTGCAGGCCCGGTAGTCTGAGTCATTTGACGCAAGACGTTGAACACCGAAAGCTCAGGGAAATCATTCTCTAACTCTTTTATAACTCCCTCAATCGCCTCCATTGCTTGACTGACATCAAAGGAGAGGGTTTCCAGACCGGCATCCGGCGGGCCATACAAAATATCCAAACTGTCACGGCTGGAATAGGGATCCGGGTCGTCGGCAGTTGGTTGCGTCTTACGGCTTCCGATCAAATCCTGCAAAGTGCGGACGTTTTTCCCGCCCTTCACCATGATGGGGGATTCCAGCATCTTATTGATCTGGTCGTGAGTTTGACTGGCAAGGTTGTTTAATTCGTCAATCTTGCCAATCGAGTGCCAAGTAACCGGAGCGCCGTAGACGCTGCCAAGGTTGTTAAAGCGCAGCCAACAAGCCGGAACAAACCCGTATGGGTTAGCGTAAGTTGACCCCATGCCATTCGCATTGTACGGTTTATCATCGAGCGTGATGGAAACCTTTTCTTTATCTACTTCTTCACGATATAGTTTGATTCCTCCGTCTTCATCTTCAATATCGTATTCAAGCACATAACGTTGAACGTTACCGGCGGTATCCAATTCAATATCACTAATTAGCCCAGGCCAAACTACCTGTGCTGAAACACGCCCGCGATCTACTTCGTCATTGATTTTTACCAAAACATTGCCAAGCGCAGCCGCATAGCGCAGCATAACGTGCATTTGTTCCTGCCAGTTGCTCATTTCCCAAAACGAACCAATGGCGGAACGCAATTCAGGACTAGTATCTCGCGCCAGAGGAATTGCTAATGGGGTGCCGTCAGGAACACGTTTCGCGTCAGTCGTTAATACGCCAGGGTATAAAGTGGTGTAAAACTCCACTAAACGAGCAGTCGGGTTGTAAATTTGCCGAATATAGCGATACAATCCGTGCTGCCGTTTATATTCAGACCACACATCCAGGTTTTCAAACGCGTTATTGCTGTAGTATTCCCACAAACGATCATAGTAATTAACGCGTTTTTGAAAGTGACGTGTCGATAAAGTGCCTTGGTCGAGCCATGCTTGACGAAAACTACTTAACGCGGCAGACACCGCACTAGTAATGCGATTAAAAGGTATCATGCCATTCTCCTTCTGGAGAAGCCGAACATCTGCGCCACTCCGGTTCCAGCAGGCTCCATCCAATTACCGCCTGTTGCGCCAACAACTGCGTATCGCAGTGCATCTAAGTGATGATAACGCTTCTTATTCAAAATATCATCCGTAGTATCACCGGAATCGTCCGTGTCGCGGCGGTAATCGCCCAGTTCTTCAATCAGGCCGGACAGATTGCTGCAAATGTAGAGTTTGTCATTTCTAAACAGGCCGGTAACGCGATCAATGCCAGCCTCTACGTCAGAAAATGGCAATTCGTCAACCGGAACGCCATTATCATTCCAGTCAGCGCGTTGCTGTGTTTCCCCAGGTGCTCCCCCAAACCACATGGTAAAATTATAATGTTCATCAGCACGGGAAACGCGATTAGCTGCCTCCGCTGAAGTGGAGTTACCACACTCTAAATCACGGTAGGCGTAATATTCATCGACAGCGGGATTATAAGCAATCCAGAGTGCTACCTGATTAGTCGCGCCAAAATCAATACCGCCATAACGTTCTAAACCCCAGGGCAAGGCTTGGATGGGTTCAATCACATGCCCGCCGTCTTCACGCGGTAGGTTGATAAAGTCAGAGTAAATTAACCCGGCAGGTTTAGCAAACATGCCGTCATAGAAGAGATGGAAACGCCACTCTGGAAGGTTTTTCTTCGCCCATTCATACTCTTCTTGCGAGAACGCTGGATTGAGCGTTGAAGAAAACTGAATTACGTCAACGTCCGGGTCGCCTTTAACCCACTTATCGTATAACCGTTTTTTCAGCCAGCCAAGATTATATGGCGTAGTGGTTAATAAAACACGGCCACGATTCAGAGAGACGCGCCGTAGCACTGCTTCATAAGCAACTAGGCGAAACTTGTCTTGCCCGGCTTCATCTAACCAAGCAGCCTTAGCAGTTGCCGATTCTAACGAATCGGGATTAACTGCTGAGGCAAAAATGACACGAGTCTCTACATCAGGCACATGCCCGAATGTTTTAATACAACCCTCTTTAGAGAAAATAAAGGCATGCTTTGCCTCTTTCCACTCACCAAGATGCAGGGTGTATTCAAACAAACGCCTGAACTCAGGCAACATTTTTAATTCGAGCAATGGAAAACTGGCAGTAACGCACAGGTAGTCGCCAGGGCCACGAATACCAATTTCACGATGCAACCATAGCGGCCCAAAACTAGTCTTTCCTCCCTGTGAGCCTGCTAAAATGAGGATAAAACGCTTGTCACTATTCCATGCTTTAGCTTGACCAGGGTGTAAATTAGCTACTAATTTACCGTCTTGAATTGTCCAAAGTTGTTTTGTCGCCATGAGGTTTATCTATTAGATGTTTGGAGTTTCTTCCGGCACCGTCTCCACGTACTCGTAGCGCCCGTCGGTCTGCATCACCTGAATCGTTGTTTCAGAGGCCGTCACCTCCACCCGCACCCGGCCACCGTCCAGCATCTCCAAGCAGGTGAAGCCGCCACGCCTTACCCCGTCCGCGTCGGTGTAGACCAACTGCGGGACATCCTGTGCCTCGCATCGCGGTAGATCTGGGCCACCTGGGAACATCCGTGTCGCAAAGATTGCCTTCATTTTCAGCCCTTCATAAACTCTTCCAAG
>JAAXKN010000028.1 GCA_025612375.1 Ignavibacteria bacterium | reverse complement strand
TATTTGCCTATTTAATTCCAAATACAGAGCCACTTTTGATTCCGCTACCGCCATCGGGAACATAACAAACGGGCTACAGAACATTGAATATTTCCTTTGCCACATTATCCAGATCAAGCGAATGCTCCGGGATATCATCTGAAAAAGTGAGACCCATTTGATCCACTAATATTCTTTTCAACTCAGATCTTATTTTGTCGAAATCCTTTCCCTGGGAAACAATGTCATTAACATAACTCTTGTACTCATCACTGGCAATAAAGTGCGGGACATCAAGCGGGTTCCATCGGGCTAGTATTTCGTTGATTTTATTAAACAAGTATTTACTCATATATTATTATTTTTTACTCCGCTCCCACCAGCGGAAAGATGATCAGAATTACTTGCGGTTTATAAAATATACTTCATTAAACTTTGCTTTAATTGCATCTGGATCTACTCCCAAGGCTTTCATTTCGGAATCAGTCGTAACAAGCCGCTCTTTTATAAATGAGAAAAGGGGTCTTTCCTTGTACAGCCTGTGCATGGGTCCTTCGAATGCCATAAATCTTTCGCTTTTGATATAATATGAATATCCATCCTTATTATAGAAATAAAGCCTCTGATCAGCATTTTCTCCTCTGAAAACTATTCCATATGTCAATAATCCAAGAAAGAAAAATGGAATTAATAATGCGAAAAAGAAAGTTCCGCTAATTACTTTTATCATTAGCTTTTCAGCATTTATAAATACCATTACAATTGCCAGTAATACAATTAAGCCTATATTCAAGTATTTGCCGAAATGAAGATAATTATCAATAATATTATTACTGAGACTTATATTTTCAGCTACAGTTAGCTGGATAATTAATATCAGAATAGCAATCACTATAATCCAAATGCACGCTTTACCTGAAATTATGATAAACTTATTTTTCTTCATTATTACTACCGGCTATTTATCAATCAACAATTATTTTCCACTTCTTCCGCTCCCGCTGTATGGAACGACGGCAGGCTTTGTTAAATTTATTAATTACTTGTAAAGCCTCTCAGCCTCTTTAATATTCATTATTTTTGGCTTTCTATCCTTAGTACATAATACAATGATAGTTTCCTCACTGCACTGTTTACCTGCCCAGCCATAGTAATGATCTATATTATACTGTTTACTGAGTTCCAGATTATACGTAAACTTTACTTTGCCTTTGGCATTTATCTTATAAACAGAATATGGATCATAGGTTGAGAAACATTCCTCACCAAACCGGTTGCCCCAGAGCTGCGAGAGGCAATGCTTACCTATCAGTTCAGCCACAGAGTCATTGTCAAGATCTTTTATGTCCGTTAACTGAAAAGTTTGACTGTAAAACACTTCTTTTGGAATTCCCAGGCTGTCCAGCATTACGACATGGATGCTTCCTGGATCACTGGCAGCAGCATATCCGAAGACCATCAGTGCAGGATAATTCTGCCTGCTCTTAAGCTCAGGTGAAATATAAACGTTTTTAGATTTAATCAGATTACTCTTAATTAAAACAGAATCAAATAGGGCTTCTTTGACTGTAAAGAACCCCGCTGAATCAACCAGTGTAAAATCTTTATGCCCGGGATATTTAATTCTAAGCCTGTCCATGCTATCTGTGCTTTCAAGGATTATGTCGTAAATCTTCCCTGATTTCAGCCAATCTATGGATACCTTCTCCAACTGCTTTGGCTTGGATTCCTGAGCCGCAATGTTTGTGCAGCAGAGTAATAGGGATTGCAGCAAGAGTGAGATTAATAGTAATGGTTTCATAAATATTGTAATGTTTTATTTTCCATTCCTCTGTGGGTAACCACAACTGAAGGGAAATAGAATTTAAGAATTAGAGTTTATTAGTACGACACCCTGTACCAGTTATTTTCAAGCTTTTTGTTCCCATGGCCATTTCTTTTTATCATATCCTCGAATTCCTTTATCTTTTCTAGATCCTCAGTGTAAACGAAGGCCGAATAATGATCAAGAAATCCTCTGCTGATATAGAATTCCACTGTAACTGATTTATCCTTGCCATATTCAATTGCAATATCATTTCCGCCATTGGATATAGGTGGAAAATATAAATAACTTAATGAACAGATAACATTATTATAAGAAACATTTGGTTTTAGAGTCCCATTTTTAACTTTCTGCACAATTTCATTTCTGGTTGCCTGTCTTAAATGCCAGTCCAAATATTCAATTGGTACTTCTGCAAACAGTGAACATACAGCTATAACAATGGTCGCATAAAAGCCGAACTTCTGGAAGCCTGTCTGTATATCGTTACCAGACTTGTATAACCTGAATCCAAGCCAAACCGTGAGACCTAATCCCAAGAGCAATAATGAAGGGACCACGAATATTCCAACAAAACCATTAATCCAGTAATATGGGACAATGCATAGCGAACTTGCCATAATAAGGCAGATTGCTGCTAAAACTGTATTTAGTTTTATTTTCATTAATGAATTTTCATATTATATAATCATGCCTAAATATCTGATTGCAAAATGTCCCTTACTGATCTGTTTTAATTCGATACAATCCAATGCGCTTGAAAATCCCCTCCAGTATTCAATACTGTATACAGTTTTGCCATCAGCGTCAACTTTAGATGAAGCGAATTGAATAAATGCTGATTTTTCATCTTCTATATAATCTTTGCATATGTCTGAAGAGGTTCTAGAAATCTCAGGCTGAAGGACATCGAATTCATACCAGTCATATCTTCTTTGATAAATTACATCCTTTAGAATCTTAAAATTCAGCGTCCCATTTTCCACCAGATTAATTACAGTTTCGTCCTTATAGTAGCTTTTAAAAAGAATGATCTTAGTTGAATCAGATGAATTATGGACGATCTTTTCAGTCTTGCAATCAAAGACGTGGAGCTTATTATATTCATAAACAGCAGGATTTGTAACTGAGCAGCCATACAAAACTGTTAAGCATACAAATAAAGTTGTGATAGAAATAAATCGATTAATTCCGGCCTTCATTGCTGATATCCGTTTGATAGTATTTGGTTTTCCATGCCTGACACTTAGAAAGATTTTACTACTGGCAGTTTTCTTTCGAAATGCCAAACCACTTTCCTTTATTTTCAATGTAAGTTCCACGCAAAATATTTTTTTCATTAAGTTTAAGCAAGGATAATGTGAATAATTATTTATGCTGGAATCCCAGATAGCAAAAGAATCTAATTTCCGCTCCAGTCATGTCCAATGGAGAAGAAAAAGTCTTCAGTTACAGGATTAATGTTATTAAGTGTATTTTTAATCAGATCCTTATCAGACAATAATATCAAGTCCAGCCCTGAATTAAAATCACTTATAGCTTTCTTCATATTTACTTCAATCAAAGTCGGAGCCATAATGGTATTATACATTTTATGTTCATCATAGTATATCCATAAGACCCGAGTGTCCTCAGAATCTTTATATGCTTCAAGATGCCTTTTCTCAATTTCACATCCGTAACAATCGGCGTAGGGATCCCTGTTCTCAAGAAGCACAGTATCGCCATTGGCAAGAGCAATCTTCCAGGCTGCGGTACTATAATCTTCACCAATCTGTTTGATTTCCTTGATCTCATCATGCCGGTATATGCGCTTCATACTCCAATGATATTCGAATTTATTTAATGAATCTGCATCTGAATATAGATAAGCCGGGGACTTATATCTTTCAGCAAAATATTTGGCTATGCCTGGAATAACTTCCGCCTCGATGCGGAGTACCGGGTTTCTGAACTGATAACCGATTATTGGAACAAATGCCGTCTTTCCGGCATGCTTGCCCAAAAGGTAAGGAACAACCGGAGTTGTATAAAATCCCAATCCAGCCTTAAGGGAATGGAATGAGTTTTCATTAAGTTTGGTGACAGCAATATCAGTTTCATAATCAGGATTAAAATCAGAACCCCAGAGGTCATTTATATGGAACTGGTAATTCCAATTGTAATCACCCTTACTCCAATACCTAACATAAGAAAAAGAAGAAGGGACGAACAAGTTGCCGAATGTAAATCCCATTGCATCATTATCCGTCAGCCCCTTAAAAGCTGCAAACTGCAATGATAATACGTTGAAATTATTTGTAGACATCCCAACTGAGAATCTGCATTCAACTTCATTTTTCCTCAGGGGTCTTCCGGGAACCATATGCTGCACTGTGGAGCATCCCTGAAAAATAACTGTAAGTAGAAATACTAAGCAATATTTTCGCATATAGATAATGGCTTTAAACAGAAAATAAAATGGATTTAATTTTAATCTGAAGTCCATATTTCTTTATCAACCCTACTTAGGATCCAATTATTATTTACTCTGTCAAAGAAGTAATAATTCTTTTCTCCGGAGCCAGATGTAATATCCAGGTCTATTCGTAAAAATGCTCTGTTATGTTGCTTATTGAAGCCGACCCTTGATAATGTAATAATACCGTATGATTTTGGGTGACTTGAATAAAACTATTCCCAGAAATTATCTTTCATTTTCTTTAAACTATCGCTACTGAGGACATGATAGTATTTCTGGTTTCCTTCCAGATCCTTAATAAAGCTGCTAGAAGAGTTCTTATTCAGAAAATCTCTGTAAATATCATTGCTGATTTTATTTCTTTCTCCGAAACTGGATTTAACCAAGTTTGAATCGGTGTAACCGATGGTATATTCCTTAATAATTACCGGCCATTTATCTCTTCCGTAGCGTGCAGCCCACGTTGGAAAGAGACTATCAACGGCAGGTGGCTTTAATAGTATTCTGTATATCATATACTCTTCCTCCAGGATCCCGGATAATCCCGGAGATCTGTCATCGGAACAAGAAAACATGACAATGCAGAAAACGAATAGAATCCAAAGTAGTGATTTCAATGAAAATGCTCCGCTAATATTGTATTGATTATTTAACATTCTTCATCGTTTTCATTCAAGTCAGCAAACTCCTCCTGAATAAAGTTCAACAGGTCTTCACTTATAGTGTTTCTTTTTAGATCAATATCTACCCACTTGGAATGTTTACTGCCGCTTTCACTGTTAGGAATGAGTGACAAAGTTATTTCTGGTTTGCTAAAGTTAATAATACGTGAGGATTCAGTAATGCAGTATCCTAAAATATTCTGATATAGCACCGTGCGGGTCTTGAAGACTCCTATTTGTACAACTTTATTTTTGTCAAATAGAAATTTTGCCTTAAATGCAGAGACCAATGAGTAATTAAAACTCAGTACGAGTAAAAATCCCAGCGAAGAGAAAGTTATAATCCCCCTTGCATTAATTTCACCATAGAACAGAACAGGAGATAGCATCATAATTGCAGATACAGTTATCAGAGGTATCAGCAAAAGGCATTGAAGTACTTTTGACTTTGTTGAAAGTTCTACTATTTCGTTATTAGGATAACTATGATGCTTCATGTTTCTAATTATGTTTTATTCTATAATCACCAGACCGGAATGGAAGTCTTTTATTTATTTTTCTCATTGCCTTTACCCGCTCCCGCCATCGATTATGTATGTCCTATTTTACTTTTCATAATATCCATCCTGCAGGATTACTTTCACTCCACACTCCTTCAGTCCATCAACAATTTTATTAAGTAAATCCAGATCTTTGGATAAAAACCAGATTGTACCATGGTATGAAAATACAATTAAGAGGTCACACTTCTTTGCAAAGACTAAAATATCCTGATAACTGAATTTATTCGGATAATCTAAGAACAGACCCATAAATTCCTTGAGATCAGGTATTTTGATCTTTCCCACATACTTCTTTTTCCACTCAAATCTTTCAAGATACTTCCTTATTGAATCATCCTCCAGTTCTTCTTCAATAAATGATGGGAGCCAGGAAAATCTCGAATACTCCAGCCTTGCAACGAATTCCCCTTTGACATATTTGGAAATAACGGTATTAATAAATTCAGAAAACGAATTTTTATCTGTCATGGGACTGTCTAGGTCAAAAGATGTATTGTCTTTATACTGTTCTATTTCAAGCCCATACCATGTAAATATCGCCTTTAGAGAAGACACTTCCTCTGGATCATTCCAGGTTCGGTATTCAGTTATAGTTAACATTGTATTCTCTGATAATTTGCGATTTGTTCTTCCGCTCCCGCCGTCAGTAACGGGACCAGGCGAAAGAAAATCATTTAAGTTTTGTGCTAATTTATGGCCGGTGCAGTATATATCTGTCATTAGGCTCTTCACCTTCAAAGTAGGCTAACTTATTGTCAATACATATGAGAATTGCAGCCATACCTCTTCCTATTATTTGATTCAATGCTTCAGATAATGACAGCACATGACCGTCTATTTCACTCAACTCAGAAATAACGTAGCATTCTTTTCCTGCACCTTTCGACTTAAGCTTCTCATAAATATCTTTAGAACTGCCATTTACTCCTTTAACATACTTTGGATCCAGTTCATTGGAAATACTATGAGGAAGATCCTGGAGAAACTTGTTTCTTCCCTTCTTAGATGTTACGAGTGAAAGATACCGCTCCTGCCGGTCTTTAATTATGAACGTTTTTATAAACAATTCTTCTCTGTTAAACATGTTTTCATATATAATAAAAAATGAGTGAGTATTTTGATATTTTCTTCCGCTTCCGCAATCCGAATGGAGTATGCAAAATATTAGATGTACTAGTCCTGAAGATAGCCCAGAAATATTTCCTTTACTTTTCCTTTCTCAGTAGTAATCCTGATTACGTGTTGATCCTCATTTTCGTCCATGTAGTCATAATGGCCAAGATAGGAATTATTATTCTCACCATACAATTTAATCATTTTGGAGACAGGATCCCCAATGGTTAAACTCCGTTTTGTAGAATACTTGTTGCTTTTGATAAAAAAACCCAGGCAGGTTGAATCATCATAGAATGAAAAATCGATATCTTTATAGTGCCATGTGCTGATTTTGATTTCAGTATCAATTGGGTGTTCCGAAATGGAAATTGAGTCTGGTTTACCCAAACGCGTCATTAAAGTTTTTTCATTTATTTCTGTAGAAAAACCGTTAACAATGAAATCAGTGGAATCTAAAGGCTGGTCTTTGCCTTTGTAAATTATGAGCTCTACTTTATTATTCCATTGCCCAACAATAGATCTAGCTTGAGATCTAGCTTGGCTAAACTTTTCTTTGTCGGAATTTGGACAGGTGTTATCAAGAGATAAAATGATGAGCAGCAATAAAAGTGAAAATTTCATTTTCTAATTCCCTGTAACTATTTAAAAGGATCTATTATGTAGATAATTAACTATTACTAAACTAAATTAATATTCCATCCCTTCCGCTCCCGCCATCGGGAACATAACAAAAGGACTACAAAACTTCGAATATTTCCTTTGTCACATTATCCAGATCAAGCGAATGCTCCGGGATATCATCCATAAAAGTGAGACCCATTTGATCCACTATTATTCTTTTCAGTTCAGATCTTATTCTATTGAAATCCTTCCCCTGAGAAACAATTCCTTGAACATAATCCTTGTACTCATCACTGGCAATAAAGTGTGGGACATCAAGCGGGTTCCATCGGGTTAGTATATTGTTGATTTTATTAAACAAGTTTTTACTCATATTTAACTCTTGCTTGGAAATGTGATCACTTATAGATGGGCCAACTAAAGAAAGTTATTTTGCTTTAATATTAAAGGTAGATATTCCTTTTGTAAAATTAGCTCTTGAATTAATAAGCTTTCTGTTTATTGGAAATGAGATAAAATTAATTTTTAATAAAGAATGCATAAAGAAAATAAAGTGTTAATAGAAAAATACTAATAGAATATACTATGTCTCCTCTATGCTTTGCACCTTTTTGCCCATGCTTTTGGTTAAATCTAAAGTGAATAAACAGATTGATCCAAATCATTATTAAGACGAGTATTATTATTGCCTTATTCAATTTATATATCTCCAGAATTTTAGAAATCAGTTAAAAATATGATACAGTATGTTAATCCTTTCTTCCGCTCAGGCCATCGGAATAAGGTTCTAATAATCTTTGGTTGCGAAATTGAAATAGTTCATTATCCCTTTGAGGTAATAAATCTGCGTTTTGGAAGGAATATTTCATCCTCTAATTATCTAACTAATCACTATTATTCCTTAAAGCAACTAATTTGGGAAAGGGGATTTCTGCCAAAATTTGTTAGTCACCAAAAGTCCCATAATAATTGTACATGTAAAGAAAAATAGCACATTGAAAATTGTATCTTGCCAGATTCCTTTTTCCCAATGCTCATCCAAAAAGTATCTTTAGGTTCCCGATTAAATGCTTTCTTAAACAATCCTCTTGCTATTCTATAAAATAGCAGCGTTATAATGGGGAGCTTAAATACATTCACGGGTGTGTTTTGGAATGCTTCGAATTGTGGTAGTATATAAGCCAATACCAAGGTTATCAGGCTTGATATGAGAAAAATCCTGAAAGTTTTCGGTTTGATAAATAGTTCACGGTTAAACATGAATATAAGCATCCCAAATATTCCTATAGCAACAACTGTATAACCTAAAAACATATTCTTTACTCTTCAGTATTACTTTTAATGATTTCTATTATACATCCCCTTAAATTGTAGGCCATGCAGGGAAATAATAATACCAGTGAAAATTGTCAAAATCAGCATTATTGTCAAGCATTTATTCTCTTATGTATATATATGGTGACGAGGGGCGTTTTCGGAAAAATTGCTGAAGAATTTTCATTTTTTTGTAACATCTATGGTGTATTTGGATTTTTCATCAAATTCACGTATACGAAAACGTGGCGCGGCTGACCGCGGCGCGGGGGGATTTTGGGGGATTTCCGGTTCCCGGGGTTCTCGCATTCGCCGCGGCGAATTTGGTCACCCTGGGCTATCAATACCATGCCGCTGACCGCGGCATTTGAAGAGAATTATAAAAGATTATTTTATGTTGTCCCCAAGAGCTCAGGCGGAAATTCTATTCTGCTTCGGAGATCAGGGCGGGAATTTCCCCGGGTTCCTCTGGCTTGGCGTTTCCTGTGATATTATTTATTAATCTGTGGAAGGCATCTTTGTATTTGTCCGAGAGGGTCCGGTCCCCTGATTTCAGCTTTTCATGCAGACGCTCTGCCTGAAGCATAAATATTTCAATTTTTGACTGAATTATCTGCGGGAATATGTTGCCGTCGGTTTCAATTGCAAGGAAGGGCAGGTCGTCGTTTTCATCTGTCCGGACTTTTCTTTTCTCCGCTGCCAGTTTTCCTATGGTGTTCATTTCAACGTTCAGTATCGATTCGGCCAGGCGCGAAGGCATGCACCCGAAAGGTCCTAATGATATTACGCCCGATACGTGATCCATTATCTCACGCATTGCCGAGCCGATCGTAAGAATTGCCTCTCCTGCAAGCTCGGGACTCACCAGGTGCTCCGCTTTTTTTAGAACGTCTTTAACGTCCGGCATATCGAACTCTATGAAGCCCGACTTTTCAAGTATCTTCCTGATCTTACGCTCAACATGCTTCTGCACGTAATCGCGTATTGTAAACTTCAGCCTGTCTCCGACCGGGCTCTTTCCGCCATTGTCTTCCTTTGCCGCAAGGTAATTGGAGTAGTAAACATATTCCCCTATCGGCACAATCCTTACAACAAAACCTTTTTCAATTAGCCTGTCCAGCAGGTCCATCCTTGAGAATTCCTCGTGGCGGACAAATATCTCACCTACTATTACAACTTTCTTTGCTTCGTGAATGGATTCTTTTTTTTCAATTGCGTTAAGTTTGAGGGCCGAAAGTTCAATCTGGCGGTAAAGATCATCGAAGGCGCCATGCTCAAGCGTATCTAATATTTTATCATATTCCTGACGGAAAATTTTTGAGGCTGCCTTCCTGTCGGCCGCAAGCGCCTGGATGGAGTTATAGACTTCCGTCATCAGGTTGCCGATTGTTATGGCCGCCCAGCCCCTTAAAACAAACCTGTTTCCAAGTCCCTCGTAGGAGTTCTCATCTGAAAGCGTGTAAACCCCGATGTTACGCATTTTCCTTTTCTTTATTATGTCTTCAAGGTAAACGTGGTACTGCCCCAGGCGGCAGGGGCCGTCGCCTTTAGCCATAAATAAAAGTGTCTTCTCGTCCTTATTTTTACGCGAGTTATAGTATTCAATCAATGAGCCCGCGTTAAGTATCAGGGGCAGGCACTCCTTGCATGTCGTGCTGCCGCGTCCTGTTGTAAGCGTATCCATGTTGTATTCCGGGAGGGGAAAAGAATTTATGCCCTCATGGCGGAATGCCGCGGCAAAGGCCTCGGTTGCAAGCCTTCCCATGTTAGGGACACCGACATTAACGGATGGATCTGTAATTGACAGCTCACGGCCGTCGGAATCCACAATTTTTGTCTCGCTTAATACTTTAAGAGGCATGAAGCCGTTTGACTTTTCCGCAGAAATTTTCTCGTGGCGGTTGAGCTCGCGGAAGCTTTTAATGATGTCGAGCGCGGCTTCAATTCTTGTATTAACCCCGGCATCAGCCGAATGGCTGTCGAGCTCCAGTGTCAGGGAAGGCTTACGTCCCATTATATTCCTGAAGTACGGGATAATAAAAGAATCGGGTCCGCAGCTGAAGTTTGTAATGTAGGAAGCAAAAAGCTGCGGGTGGCCGTAGACATAGCGCGCGCCTCTTAAGATCTGCTGCCCCAGGCCCCAGTACATGTGCTTGTAGCTTTCAAGGCCGTCGTAAGGCAGGAAGTCGTGAGGAATTACAGTAATTCCACGCGAGGAGAATTTCTGCGGGACGCCCAGGTTGGCATTTCGGGCAAAAGCGTTATAGCTTCTTCCAAAAATTACAACCGCAAACTTCTCAGGGTCTTCTTCAAGAGACTTCAGCACTTCATTTCCAGTCTTTTTGAACTCACTGAACATTTTATTCAGTTCTCCGCATGCAAAGCGGTAGGCATCCGAAGCCTCTTTTTTGTTTTTACCCAGTCCCAGGGCAAGCTTTACAAACTCTTTTTCCGCCTTCTCATAGCCATCCGAGAAATCAAGCACCGGATCCAGGAGACGGGTGTTTTTAAGTTCATCCTTAAAGGCAGCTTTAAGGTAGTAGTTTTCAGACTGCATTAAGACGCACGTTTTCTTTGGAAGGTTATCCTCTCCGGGGTTATATATCTCTTTTATGTGGGGGAGGAATACATAGTCCGGATTTTTATCCAGCAGGTCCTGCAGAAATCCGTGAGCGAGTTCAACGGGATAGCAGAAGGCCGCCTCCCTTTTATCCACGCCCGCGGTTTTGGATTCCTGAGCCAGTATTACCCTGAAGCCCATGCGCGTGAAGAAATTATAGTAAAGCGGGTAAAGAGTATTTGTAAGGAAAGATCTGGAGATGCCGACGGCAGGGGCATTCACGTCCAGCACAGGCGCGCAGAGGTATTTTTCAAATACCAGCTTTTCCCTCAGCTTTACAAGGTCCAATCCCCTGTCCGATTCCTTAATATTCATCTGTACGTTATAGTACTTATTGCACGCGCCTCCGAAGGGGTACTTTTTGCCGTCAATGCTGATCATGGATATGGGGCATTTCCTGTCGCACTTTTCGGCTCCTCCGGCACAGATAAAAGTCCTGCCGTATTCGACTGTCCTTTGTATGAGCTCATCGAGGGAAAACTCTTCTTCCTTTAGGAGTCCCAGCTCCAGGCGGTGCTTAATTTCAAGCGCCACGCCGAAGGCACCCATAAGTCCCGGCTCCGGGGGCACAATAATCTCTTTTCCTGTAAGGGCCGCCATGGCAACGGGTACGGCCTTATTATAGCAGACGCCCCCCTGCATAAAGACTTTTTTACCCACCGGGCGGTTGCCCTTAACGCGGTTATTGTAGTTCATGCAGATGGAGTATACGAGTCCCGTTACAATATCCTCTTTAGAAAGCCCCTCGTGGAGGGCGTTCTTAACGTCGCTGCTGATGAAGGCGGCGCACTGGTCGTTGAAGTTTGGGGGATTCTGGGCTTTAAGGGCAATTTCGCCGATTTCCTTATAATCTATATCGAGCGATTCCTTTGCGGCCTCCTCGAGGAAAGAACCCGTTCCGGCCGAGCAGGCCTCGTTCATCGCATAGTCCGAGGCCACGCCTGAGGTGATATAGGTATACTTTGCGTCCTGCCCGCCGATCTCAAATATGGTATCCACTTCGTGGTCGAAGTAAATGGTTGCAGCGGCGTGGGCGATAATTTCGTTAATAATGCCTTTGGTAAGAGCGTGCAGCCCCGCGATGTGGCGGCCCGAACCGGTAACGCCGAGTCCCGTAATTTTAACGGGCGCGGTCAACTGGTTTTTAATGCTTTCATAGCATTCAACCGAAGCCTTTACGGGGTCGCCGTTTGTGCGGAGGTACTCGCCTGCAACAATAGCGTTATCGCTTTTTCTTAAGAGCACGGCTTTGGTTGTAGTTGAGCCGACGTCAAGTCCCAGGATGCAGTCGTCGTCAGCCTGAAGAATGCCTTTATTAAATTCCTTAAAGTGCACGAGGTGGGTAAATTCGCTTAAAGGCCTGTGGAAAGTAAAGGGAGAATGCTTTTCCGAGAAGAGGTCATTTCTCTTAAATTCCAGCGTTTCATTTTTCATGGCGTAGACCGCGGCGCCGAGGGCTTCGAAGTACGGGGCTTCTTCGGGAACGGTTACGTTATTAAAATAATCTTTAAGGAAGCGCATTACGGCTTTATTCCTGGAGACGCCGCCTATCATAATTGCACTTTCATGGGGCACTCTGGAAGTAAGCTCTATAATTTTCTGGGACATCATTTTAGCAAGGCCTGAGACGACATTTTCCTTTGCCACGCCTTTATTGAGGGCGTGCGTGCAGTCGGACTTGCAGAATACGCTGCAGCGCCCGGAGATATTGTAGGGGTCGCCCTTAGCGCCAAGGCTTATGGCGTCTTCAACATCGAGGTCCATTCTTTTAATCTGCTGCAGGAAGAACTCCCCCGTTCCGGAGGCGCACTTATTGCCCGTGCAGACTTTAGATATCCTGTTATTTTTGTCGAGCACATAGACTATGAAGCTTTCGCCGCCGGCGCTGATGATGACGTCGCCGGAGAGGCCCAGGTAAGCCGCGGCTGTTTCAATTGCCTCGGCTTCAGAGATGGAAGTGAGGTTTAGGAACTTTCTGAATTTTTTTCCTGTAACCGCAATTTTTGCGGGAATGGAATTTTTCTCAAACAAACCGGAGATAACTTTTCTGGGGTTCCCGTTGTGTGCAATTGTACGGGCCTCAACAATACTTATTTCACCGTGATCACTGCCAAGATAAACAGCCGAAACTGTAGAAGCACCGACGCAAACACCTAATGATTTTTGAACAGACATTAAAACTTTTATTTCCTTTTTGCTTTCAGATCTTTTGCAAGCTTATCAACCTGCGGTTTAAAATCCTTGAATTCAGGGTCATTTTTACCCAGCTGTCTGGATTTATCTATATAGCTCAGAGCCTCCTTCGCATTATTCTTATTGGCAAGGAGCTTGGCCTTAACGAAATAGTTATAGTAAGTAGGCTTAATTGAAATAGATTTATCCACCCACTGCATGGCCTCATCCTGGTGGACCATATTGTCGGCGGCGTAGTTAGCCGAGGCGGCGTAGACCACCCAGTCGTCCTTATCGGCGTTATCGATTGCTTTTTTGATGTTGGATAAAGCCTTGGCGTCTATGTCGAACTTAAGGTTAAAAGTAACCTTAACCTTTTCCCATTCAATATTCAGATTAGCCGAGCTTGTAGTGACGTCGGAGAAGCAGAAGCCCATGCTTTCGGTAAACGGGGTTTCAGAAGGTTTAACCTTAAAGCGCACTAAGTCCTTTGTGGAGTCGTAGTTAAAGGCGCCCCATTGTTTCCAGGTTTTGTTTATAATTATGGTCCATTCATCTTTTCCTGGTATAGTAAAGAGAGCGTATTTGCCGGCGGGGACCATATTGCCGTTAAGTTCAACGTCGTCGCTGAAGAAAATAGTTGTAGCCTCATCGGCGCCTGTTCTCCAGACCTGGTTATAGGGGACGAGGTCGCCCCAGATAGTTCTGCCCTTAACGTTAGGGCGGCTGTAGTTTATAGTGACGTCGAGGAGTCCGACTCTCTGCATAAGGGAAGCCTTCTGGCTGATGCGCGGGAGCTCCAGCTGGGCCCAAAGGGGTGAAGCCAAAAGGAGCAGGGCGAGACAAATAAAAGCTGAAAACTTTTTCATTTAAGACCTGAGATTTGAAATTATTTTGAAATAAATTTATGAAATTTATGCAGAAATCAAAAGTTAAAAGAGGGCTACCTGAAGAAAAGGGGCACCGGGCACCTTCCGGAAGGATAAGAAAAATTGATTTGGCGGTTTGCGGACTTTATTTAAAAAGATTATCTTACCTTCATGAATCAGACCAGATTAAATATTACGGGCTATTCGTTCAATATTCACCTGGAATCCTTAGATCCCGATTCCGGGCAGATTGAGTTTGATATTCTACTCAGGGTATTCAGCAAGCTGAAATCCTCTTTCCGTTCTTTTATTGAAATTGAATTTCTGAAGAATGAAACTTTCCGCGACTTATACTGCCGCAAGCCCTCAATACTGGAAAGCTTCAAAAAGGAAACAGAACTAATGGTTCTTTCCATGGATATAGACTCCCTGCAGGCTTCAATTGCACCCGACCTCACCGAACGTGAAGCCTCTTTGTTTGAGCACGAAGTGTTGTGCTGGAAGAGGGAAAAATTTAACGACTATAAAGAAGACGTAATTTACTTAAATTATCATGATGCTTCTTCTGTAAGAAGAATTGTGAGTAAATACAATACCGCAGAAAGGATAAAGATATATAAACCGGTTTTTGACGTTATAGCATACGACAAGAATTACAGAATAAGCCTGCTGGACACCTCCGGCAAGTGCTGCGGCATGATTGTTCCGCCTCCTGACATTGTAAAAAAACAGATCATTCAGCCGGCTGAAAGCCTGGGAGTTTAATACCCGGCCTTCTTGCGTAACGGCTTTTTAACTGACAAGGCTTCTGCGAATGAAAGCCTGACAGCATATATATCTTTTCCTTCCGGTTTACTCTCTGCTGAATAAACAATTATAAACAGAGCATTGTATGAAATTTTCATCTTCCACCGAAAAACAGCTTAAACTGGGGCCGCTGGCAATGAGCCTCAGCTACGGCGTTATCAGCGCGGCATGGATAATTGTAACCGATTACATCCTGGCCGATAAAATACAGGACCCGGTTATCCTCACGCATTACCAGACGTATAAGGGGTGGTTCTTTATTCTCATTACAGCGGTGCTTCTTTATTATTTTATAAGGCGCGGCGTGAAAGAGATCCGCACTTCAACTGACGCGCTCTATTTAAGTGAAAACAAGTACAGGACACTCCTGGAACAGGCCTCCGACGGCATTTTGCTGATGGATAAGGAGGGCAATCTGATTGAGGCAAATTCCACGGCTTCCGAACTCCTGGGATATGAGAAAAATGAAATCATAAACCGTAACATCACGGATTTCCTGCAGGAAGAGAACGTTGAAGCCTCACCGCTTAAATTTAAGGAGCTTCAAACAGGCGAGAAGATCCTCACAGAAAGGAAGCTCATTCATAAAAGCGGGAAGATAGTCTATATTGAAGCAAGCGCAAAACTGCTCATGGGAGGAATAATACAGGCCATTGTACGCGACATTTCGGAAAGGAAGGAAATGGAAGACAGGCTCCGGAAGTCTGAGGAGCAGTACAGGCTTTTGTTCAGGGAAAACCCGCACCCCATGTGGGTTTTTGACAAAAAAACGCTACGTTTCCTTGCCGTCAATAACGCCGCACTGGAGCAGTACGGCTACTCACGGGAGGAATTTCTTTCCATGACAATAAAAGATATCCGTCCAAAGGAGGATATTATTGAACTGGATAAAAATTTAGAAGAAACAATCTCCGAAGACTACCAGCACTCAGGCCCCTGGCGCCACATGAGGAAAAACGGCGAGGTAATCTTTGTTGAGATTACGTCCAGCAATATTACATTTGAGGGCGTGGAGGCACGCCTGGCTCTGGCAACTGATATTACGGAAAAGAAACTTGCCCTGGATGCCCTGCAGGAAAGCGAGAAACGCTATAAAAGCCTGTTCGAGTACTCCCCCATCTCAATATGGGAGGAGGACTTCTCGGTAATTAAAAGCCATATCGACCTTTTGAAGACAACGGGAATTACGGACTTCCAGGATTATCTGGAAAGATACCCGGAGGAAGTTACACAAAGCGCCGTAATGGTGCGCATACTGGATGTAAATGAGGCAACGCTTGAGCTTTTTGAGGCGGAAAGCAAGGAAGATATGATTAACGCCTTCCCCCAGATTGCCGAGCGGGAAGACTACAGGGTTCAGAGGGAATCAATTCTTGCAATTTCCGAAGGGAAAAGGAAGTTTGAAATCAGCACTAAGCGCAGGACCATGAAGGGAAAGGAAATCCAGGTATATATAAGGTGGAACGTTGCAGAAGGGTTTGAGGATACCTACGGCAAGGTGCTGGTCTCAATTGTGGACATAACAGACCTTAAGAAAACTGAAGAGGCCTTAAAGGTAAGCAATGAGGAATTGAACAAACTAAACACTGAGCTGGAAGACCGCGTAAAAAAACGCACGGCGCAGCTGGAGGCGGCAAATAAGGAGCTGGAGGCTTTCAGCTATTCAGTTTCGCACGACCTGAAGGCGCCTTTAAGGGCAATTGACGGATTCTCACAGATCCTTCTGGATGATTATTCCCCGCAGTTTGATCCCGAGGCCAAGAAATTCCTTAATATCATATCGAAAAACGCCGGACAGATGGAGCAGCTGATAGAAGACCTCTTATCGTTTGCCAAGATCTATAACAGGGAGAAAAATGAGGTGCTGATTAATACTAAAGCCATGGTAAGGTCAATTACAGATCAGGCATTAAAGGATAACCAGGAGCGCAGGATAGTTTTTACAATAAATGACCTTCCGGAAGTTATAGGCGACCGCCCGATGCTGCAGCAGGTATGGATAAACCTCGTTTCGAATGCCGTAAAGTTTACAAAGGACAGGGAGACCGCACTTATTGAGATTGGGGGGGAGAAAAAGGAGAAGGAAGTAATTTATTACATTAAGGATAACGGCGCAGGCTTCAATATGGAATATGCCGACAAGCTATTCGGGGTATTTCAGAGGCTGCACGCCGCATCTGAGTTTGAAGGCACGGGAGTGGGGCTTGCCATTGTGCAGAGGATATTAAGGCGCCATGAGGGGAACATATGGGCTGAGGCTGAAGTGAACAGGGGGGCAACATTTTTCTTTTCACTTCCTCTTAAGCATCAGGGGCAGGAGCATCTTAATTAGCATTTAGAATAATTTGATTTTTGCCCGATTTTTGTTTCAATTATTTTAGATGGCAATTAAATCACTCTGGAGGGAAACAAAAATGGCGATTAAATTTAACAGTCCGGCATTTAAGCACGGCGAACCGATTCCAGCCAAATACACCTGCGACGGACAGAATGTATCTCCTGCTCTTCAGTGGGAGGGACTTCCGGACGGGACGAAGACGGTGGCTATTATCCTGGAGGATCCTGATGCCCCAAGCGGGACATTTATTCACTGGATAATTTATGACATACCGGTTAATATAACCAGTCTGCAGGAAGGGGTTACATCCTCAATGAATCTGCCTGACGGAGCGGCAATGGGTACAAATGACGCCCGCAGGATAGGGTATTACGGTCCCTGTCCCCCCTCGGGAGTTCATCATTATCATTTCAGGCTTTACGCCTTAAAAAATTATCTCAGGCTAGACGCCGGGGCAACGCGGAAGGAGCTGGATCTGGAGATGAAGGATCACATTTTAGGCCAGGCCGAGGTGATGGGGACGTATAAGAGGGAGAGGTAGGAGGGGAGGTTCAACGTTCGACGTTCGACGGGAAGAGCGGGATATGAATGGCCAGGGTTCTCTGCGGAGAGCGGTGGCCATTCAATGATATTTTTTAGAATTCCACCTGAAGTTTATCTATTCCTTGTTCATGCGTGAGGGGGATTCTTATTTTATAGATGCCGCCTTGGTCTTCTGCCTGCCATTTGTTTTGGGGCTCTTTGCCATTTATGAGGACACGTTTGGGTTTCAGGGGTGAAATAACTACGGTTTCGTTTTTGTGGCCTGAAAAGGCGCTGATCTGTGCTGTAAGAATGTTTTTATTGTAACTGCACGATAAAACCCTGGCATCTGTTGCTTCAAGATACGGCGTGGCGGGACTGCCAAGTGTAACTGATATTTTGCCCGGCTTTATGTCTTCAGGAATTACAAGGGATGGATATTCACGTCCATTGTAGCTGATAGATTTTACATTGTCCCCTTTTCCGCTTATTGTAACGTTAAATGATCTGCCCAGTGCGTTCAGTGAAAATGCAATGGACTTTTGGCCTCCGGCATAGGGATTAAAGCTCACGTTCCATTCATTCTCATTTATTCCGAAGAGGTTGTAAAGGCTGTAGATGTACCATCCGGCGGCCCACATGAACTGCGGCTTATCGACTTTGCCGTAAACCGCTGCGTCATTAAAATTGCCGTTTCTGTATTCGTACATTGCGGGCTGCCCATTGGGTCCCGCCATTATGCCGTCCACTGTCATTATGCGCCGTACAAAGTCCAGTGCATCCTGCCTTCTTCCGGCGGACTTAAGCGCCAGGGCGTAGAATGCGTTGCCCTGCGACCAGATGCCGCCGTTGATATAAAGAAAAGGATCACCCGCTTCGTTGCCAGCAAACTTCAGGTATTCAATCAGTTTGTTGAAATCCATCGGGTAGACGGTATAGATTCCAAGCTTTTTATCCAGCAGCTTTTCTTCAGCCGTTTTAACCATTTCTTTTTTTCTTGTGTCGCTGATAAGGTTAAAATCCGCCGCAGGAAGTGACCCGATGTAGTAATGCTTGTCCTCCGATCCATCCTCAAAATAGTTAATGAGGTATTTCAGCGCGTCGTCCCAGAGCTTAGAGTTTAATTTTTCTTTCATCCTTTCAGATTCATTTTCCAGTCCGGGAAATC
The DNA here is from genome assembly GCA_025612375.1 of Ignavibacteria bacterium. Lineage (NCBI taxonomy): Bacteria > Pseudomonadati > Ignavibacteriota > Ignavibacteria > Ignavibacteria bacterium. The sequence goes on along the minus strand of JAAXKN010000028.1, from coordinate 42,908 downwards.
TCCCAGCGTCCTCACCAAGCCTTGATGAAATATAGAGGTAGTCCTTCATCGATTTTACCGCCATAATTGTCATAAAGGCGCGGGGGCCGTAGTTATGGCCTATATCCCACCAGTCGGGGCGGTAGGCCCACATGATGTCTTCCTTCCTGTTCTGCATTGTTTCGGAGAGGCTTTTGGTGAGGTACGGGTAAAGCTTTCTTAAAAGAACGGTATCCGATGAATGCCTTAAGTAGCTTGCCGAAAGGACAATAAACCAGAAGTGGTTCCAGTTATCGGGAGTCGCAAATTCAGTTACGTAGGCGCTGTCCTTCCAGTAGTAGGCGTGAGGAATAATAAGGTCCTTATTAGCCAGGCTAATTGTATACTCAAGGTCTTTCTTTACCCTTTCGGGGTCGAAGTTCACGCATGCAAGGTCAGTTAAGAATACGTCGTGTGAAAAATAGAAGTTATACTCGGCAGGGCAAGGCATAGGGCGGACACTACCGTTTATATAATGCTGGTTAACGGCAAGAATAGCCTTGGCCCAGTCGTATCCGTGGTCGAAGTAGCTGTCGCCTGTTCTGAAGCTCCCGATTTTACTTACGTAGTCCAGCACGCTTTTTTCAAATAAGCTTATCTCCCTTTTATAATTTAACAGCATATAGCTTACAGTTGACTTTCCCTCGCTTTGAGGGCACGAGCCGATGATCTGGATAACGGTCATTTTCTCATTCGGGCGGAGGGTTTTCCGGTACAAGTATTTTGATGCCGGGCGCCCGGGGTTACTTTTAGGGATCAGTTTATCTTTTGTATCGACGCCCGCGATAAACCAGAGCTCATTTTCAAAGGCCCTTGTGCTTCCTTTTGTAAAGTAGCTTACAGGCACTTCACCTGCGTTAGCGGTAAAAACCTGCGCCTTCTGAGTCTCCGGGTCGTCGAAGTTTGTATAGATTGCCGAGCCCTCCTTATCAAAATTGGTCCAGGCCGAGTCCTTAAGCTTAAAGGTGTGGCTTGTGCGAAGAGAGGTCTCCAGGTGCGTATCGAACTCAAATGCCTGCGCGGAGGAAGTCCTGTTTGTAATAGTGTAAGTTACAATCATCGCGGGCTTTGTTGCGGCAAACTGGTAAGAGACTTCGACCGATTTATCCTTGTCACTCTTGCTGTATGTTATGCTGTAAGGATTCTGGCGGAAGGAGTATGGCCCCCGGCCGACTTCCTCCCTTTTGCCGGAGCCTATTTTAAGTCCCAGCGACATGATAAATGATGTGTCGCGCCTCCAGTAATCGGTTGAAAGATCGATGCTGTTGGCTACAGGGTAGTAGAAGCTGATGCGTTCAAGGGAGGGCGAGGAGTGGTGGCTTTCGATTCCCACGAACTGGCTTCCCACTTCTATCTGCGCGTCCCCTTTATAATTAAGCGACATATCCTTTCCCTGCGGGAAGATACAGCTGCCCGCAAGGAGTATAAACAAAATTAAGGAGCATTGCTTCATCTGAAATCTCCTTCTAGAGATAGTCATTTAAAGAATAGCATGATATTTTCTTTTTCGAACCGTTTGTTCCCGTAAAGGAGATCGTCAGTTCCTCATCCGGCAGGAGAATAAAGCCGTTATCGGCAAAAGTAATGTCCGGGTGGCTGAGGCGCACAAAAAATGCCGGCTTGTCTGAGGTTATAACGGCATGGTTGGAAAAGTTTTCGTTTATGGTGATTCCGGCCGGAGGAAGTTTAATGTGCTTCCACTCCCCTTCCATGAAAAAATTCCTGTGAATGAGTTTTTTATCTCGGTCATATAAAGACGCAAGCATGATGCTTTCCTTACGGGAGCTCTTTTCATATTCAGGGATACTGAAGGCCCCGTTTGAATTCTCCTCAACCTCTACGTCCAGCCTTCCAATGTCCTGAACTTTGCCCTTAGGGACATAAATTTCGTGCAGGCGGATTGTTCCTGTAAAGCTGTCGGGGCTGCTGTTCATAACTGTGAGTTCCTGAGTTTCCCTTGTAAAAGCCACAGCCTGTCTTTGGAATACATGCTTAACGAAGTAGTATGCAAGTTTCGGTCTCAGCTCCGAATCAATTAAAGCCCAGCTTGCAACGGGCCAGCAGTCGTTAAGCTGCCAGATAATGGATCCGTTTGTCTCAGAGTATCTTCCTCTCCAGTGTTCTAGGCATTCCTTTAATGCAAGCGCCTGGTTAAGCTGTGTAAGATAGATAAAATCCTTTATGTCCTCTCTTACCGGCAGGTGTCCGGAGAGGAACCTGTAGAGCCTTTCGGGGCCTTCGACCTGTTTGTTGTGGAATTCAAAGCTGCGGCTCTGTGGGTGTCTTTCTTTTTTAGGGAGGACTTCTTTAAGCGTCTCATAATTTGCCGGGGCCTGGAAGCCGAACTCAGTAACGAATAGGCTGGTGTCACTTTTTACGCTTTTGTAATCGATCCAGCGGCTCCATATATCCCACTGGTGGCGGTTGCCGCTCTGCATTGAATTGGGGTCTTCCCCTTTACCAAAGGGAGTTGAAGGCCAGTAGGGTCTTGTTGTATCTAATTTTTTTAAGAGTCCCGGAATAACCGAGTGATAGATCTTATAGCCCGGCATCTTCTCGTACGAGGCATGCTGATCCTGGTACCATATCCACTCGTTTTCGTTGTTGCCGCACCAGAGGACAATAGACGGGTGGTGCCTCAGGAGTTCGACGTTCTGTTTTACTTCTTCTTTTACACTTTCTAAGAACTCATCTGTTTCAGGGTAAGAGGCGCAGGCGAACATAAAATCCTGCCATACCATAAGTCCAAGCTCGTCGCATATATTATAGAAAGTATCCATCTCATATATTCCGCCGCCCCAAACGCGGATGATGTTCATATTGGCTTCCTTTGCTTTATTGAGGAGGCTCTGATAAATGTCGTCGCCCACGCGGGGAAGGAATGAGTCCGAAGGTATCCAGCAGGCGCCCATTGCGTATATGGGACGTCCGTTAATTATAAAGCGGAATGTTTCTTTGCCATTGTCATTTTGCTGAAGCTCAACGGTACGTATACCCACCTTCTTTACTTTTTCGTCCACCACTTCGTAGGCGTCGTTCAGGAGTCTTACGCTTAAGGTATAAAGGTCCGGGCGCCCGAAGTTATTAGGCCACCAGAGTTTAGGGTTAATAATTCTGAAGGTGACTTTAGCCTGATTTTTTTCTTCCGGTGTTAATGCCTTTTCAAACTTCTGCCCGTTGGATTCAAGCCTGACTTCAAGCCTGGTGTCCTGAAGCATGTTTCCGCTGGTATTAACTTTAATTCTCACCTGTGCTGAATTGTCCTCAATGGAAAGGGTTTCAAAAGTAACCTCATCAATTTGGGCTTCATCGGGCTGCAGGAGGTAGACCGGTTTCCAGATACCCATTGTAATAAAAGCAGGTCCCCAGTCCCAGCCGAATGAGTACTGGGTTTTTCTTACGTACACGCGTTCAGATCTTAAGGCGACGGGGAGTTTTCCATGTTTTGATTCCTTCTCGCGCGCCCACCGGACAGCCGAGGTAAAGAGCACTTCAAGAGTATTTTTCTCCCTTTTCAGTTTTCCCGTTACGTCAAACTTATATGCAAGGAACATATTTGAGACCGTACCAATACTGCTCCCGTTTAAGAATATGTCGGCCACGGTATCAAGCCCTTCAAAGACAAGGAAGGAGGATCTGTCGAGGCTGAAGCCTTCCGGGAGGTCGAAGGTGGTTTTATAGAGCCAGTTAACGTCGCCAATCCACTGGAGGCCGTTTTCATTATCAGCGTAGAAGGGCTCATCTATGAGTTTATTTGCAAGGAGGTCCGTATGCACCGTTCCCGGCACCTGAGCCTTAAACCACTCGTCGGGTTTAATTACGTTCTGCTTTAAGGGAGCGTTTTCCTGGAGGGTAAACTTCCAGCCTTTATTAAGAAAAAATTTCGTTTCCAAGAGTCACCTGAATTTTGTTAAGATATATTTCTACTTAAGAATAACCATTTTGCGTGTTTCAGTAAACCCTGAGGCCTGAAGGGAGTAAAAGTAGACTCCGCTTGTAAGATGATAAGCACCTGCTGAAAACCTGTATTTATAAATGCCTGCCGGTCTGTACTCGTCCATTAAAACGGCAATGCGGCGCCCCAGCATGTCGAACAAAGAAAGATTTACCTGTCCTGATGCAGGCAGATGAAATTCTATTACGGTTTCGGGATTAAAGGGATTCGGGTAGTTCTGCATGAGGGAATATTCCTTTGGGATAATTCCCTTTTCTTCCTCCACTGAAACAGGGATTGTGTAGAGCTTCTGGATTTCACTTATGGGTAGTGCGTAATTATAAAGCCTTATATCGTCCAGCACGCCCTGGTAGTTATAGAAATTGTTATCAGGAAGCATCTGCCCGATAGTCAGGCCGTAGGAAGTTTTAAGGAGAGTGCCCGAGAAAAAAGAGAAGTTATCGAGGCTGCCGTTAATGTAAAGCTCAAAGTCGGAGCCGTTATAGAGTCCTGCAACAAAATACAAAGAGTCCGCATAGAGGGTTGTTTTAGAATCCAAATCCTTTACGCCCGCGGTTGTTTTTATCGTCCATCTTACTTTTTTATTTGTAATTGAAAGTTTCCAGCGGTTCTGCCAGCTTCCGTGTGAGACAAGGAAAGCCTCCTCATTTAATATAGCAGAAGGTTTCATCCAGAAGCACACACTTATTCCATTTACAAAGTTAAGCGATGTATCATTCGGGACAAGTATGTAGCTGTTTGGACCCGTAAAGCGGTAGGCACTGTTTACGTTTCCCGCGCGGTCGCTTGTAAGGGCAGCGCCATGAACAGCGCCGTTATGCCCGTAGCCGCTTGCGTCATTTGCATTGCCGTTAAAGGGAAGATAGAGCACCATCTGTCCCACGGGAGTTAAAGAAAAATCCCTTACCGGGATTAAGATGCTGTCACTGGCCGTACCTCCCATGGTATCTTTGACCGTGCATGTCACGTAGTAATTACCTGCCAGTCCCGGCGCCTTCCAGACGGCTTTTTGTCCTGAAGCGCTCAGTGTTCCGGAACGGGCAGTCCAGGAATAAATAAGTGAATCCTTATCCGGGTCCGAGGCCACGCATGTAATTGTGGTACTTGCATTAAGATCCACCTTCCCGGGATCTGCTTTAATGGATAAAATTACCGGAGGATTATTAAGGCGCAATACCACCCGGATTGTAAGGCTTGCAGTGTCGCTTAAAGCTTTTGTATCTGTCACAGTGCATGAAATTTTGTATGTCCCGGGGGAGTCAGGAGGTGTCCATTTAACTAAAGGACCTGTGCCGGAGATAGTTCCGCCGGAGGAAGACCATTTATACGTAAGTGTGTCACCGGTATTTTTATCCTCAGCCGTGGAGTATATGTTCAGGCTTGTACCCAAGGCTATTTCCGATGAGCCGGAAGAAAGGCTTTTTATACGGGGAGGATATTGCCCCATGAGGCGGCCCGACTGATAGTCAACGGTGATGCCGTTAACCATCATTTTGTCGCCATCATAAGTAACCGTTCCGCCTGCGGGGGTGAGGACTGCAATTACAGCCCCCCGGGCAGGGATAGATATTTCAGCCTGGCCGCTTGCACCTTTTTTAATAAAGCTCCCGGAAACGGCGTCATAAATGTCATGGCTCCCTGTTCCAAGATCCATTAAAACAGATCTATCCGTGTCGTAAGGATTAAAATAGAGATATGACGGATAGGCATCCTTATGGAAATAATCCGTTTTCAGGAGGTCCAGCCTCAGAATTTTTTCCACATTTGTTGTATCTATAATTCCGGCGAATATTCCGACGTGAGAAGAGCTGTAAAGTGACAGAGTGGTTTTGCCCCAGCCGCCCGAGATGGCGTCACCCGTAGCAAAAGGAGTTTTAGTGTTTACAGTTTGCCTTATAGCCTCGTGGCCGATGTATGAATTGGGGTCGTACTTTTGGGACCAGGTGTAGCTGTCCTGATTTTCAGGAGGCAGGTATTTGGGATAGAATAGCCTTGCGGCGTTTGCGACGTTAAGCATCCACTTGCCTATTGCGCGCGCAAAGCGCTTGTCGTATCTGACCATTGGGACCAGGGCGCCTGCCTGCTCGAAGCAGTTCATTAAGAATGCGTAGTAGTAGCCCGGCTGGTAAACCTCACCAATAAGTCCCGATACATCGTAGCCTCCCCAGTTACCCACAATGGAGCCCCAGCTTCTTAGAGGCCCCACGTCAAAGCACCAGTTCACAATTTTCTGCATGTCGTATTTTGTACCGAGCTCGGCGTTCATACGGGCGGCAATATAGGCTCCGTATGATAACTGAAGTTCATAGGCGGGGTTTGATGAAAGGCTGTTCAGGAATTCCAACGACTGTTCGGCGCCAATCCTGTACTTTTCATCTCCCGTTTTAATGTACGCCATATAAAGGATCCAACCTATTGCGCCCGCGGCTTCAGGCTCAATTACGCCCTGAGGGTTAGGCTTCATGGTGGAAAGGCTGAATGCGCGGTAGTTCATGTTAGGGATATGCCATGGGGTTTGGCTCCCCCCCATTGCCTGAACCGCCTGAAGCCACCTATCGGCAACAGTTGTAAACTGGTTCTTAAAGTCGCCTGTATTCGGGTACATGCTATAGAGCTGGTAGAAGAAAATGTTAGGCATTGTTTCATACCACCAGTCGTCTCCGCTCGAGGAATTGGGACTGTTAAGGTAGACATTTTCCTGAGGGCGGCGGTTAAAATACTCCTCGCACATCAGGACCCAGTTATAGCCGTTCTGGCTGCTTTTATCAATTCCGGCAAGGGAGGCCCCAACTACAGCAGGAAGGACATTTATTGCCTCGCCGTTATTAGGGTAAGGCGTTCCAACAACCGTATGCAGCCCGAAGCTCGGGTGGCCGGGGTAGTTAACCGTGTTGTTATTTATGAATATGAGCGGGAGGTAATCCCCCTGTGCATTCAGGTTAAAGACAAGGGAGTCGTAGCCCAGGGCCACTTGCTTCCAGTTACGCATTTCGTATGGCGCGGGGATATCCGGCATCAGTTCTATTCTGTTTACATTTATCTGCTGCGAAAACATAGCTCTGCCCGGTAATATGGATATAATAATTAAGAGCCACCAGTATATCAGTTTCTTAGTCACATGCTCACCTGCACAAGAAGTCTTTTTCATTTACTCTTTCTTTTTTCCGGTCCGGCTGAAATATTCCATCATTACCTGCCTGGCCTGTGGGTTTGCCTCAACTGCAAGTATTGCCAGCAGGGCTTCAATTGTGGATTCGGCGCCGGAGTTATAGTTTACCTTGTCAGCCGAAACTATTCCATCGAAGCATCTGCCTGTTTTTGCCTCGTACATTGTTATTCCCGCGGCGTTATTGCCTAAAAACCAGGATGCAATTTTAGCTCCCTTCTCCGAATAAGAGGGATCGTTAAACACCTTTGCCGCCTGGAGGCAGGAGGTTACCATGGGACCTATGCCATAGGCGATCTGCGGGAACCGGGAGAGGTTCTCAGCCGAGTCGTTAACGACGCTGAACTCATTGAGGTAATTTTCCTTCATCAGGTAGCCATAGAAATAATCGAGTGCGAGCTTTACGTCTTTTTCATAAGTCTTGCTTTTCAGAGCATCCCCTGAGACAAGAAGTGCCTCCGGCTGATTAGATCCCCAGGCGTGCCAGATGTTCTCCCAGCTTAAGAAAGCGCCGTATGGGAATTTCAGAGAGTCCCCTGCCTGCATAACCATTATTCCAGATGCCAGGTGTTCTATATAGCGTTTAACCAGAGTATCCTTGCTCACCTGATAAAAAGGTGCAAGGGCCAGTATGAGTACCGAGGCCTGGTCGGAAGCGTACTGATACGGGAGCCATGTAGGAAGGCGGCGCCCCTGGACATCGGTTTTCTTTGGGTAGCGGTTTATAAACTCCTTTATGGATTCGAAGCCTTTAATAAGGCTATTCTGGAGGCGCATTGAAAGGTCCTTATCCTTTTCATAAAAATATCTGTAAGCCTCGCCCATTGCCCATAGCGCACGCCAGCTCCACCAGTCGGCAAGAGGCTTGCTGTTAGCACCTTCTTTATTAATTGAGTGGTCGCTGTTGATGAAGTTATAGAAGAGTCCGTTTTCGGCCTGCATATAGAAAAGGAATTCCAGCAGGAGTTTTGTTCTTATCAGGTGTGCGGCATTATGTGTAACGTTAAAATACCTGAGGTAAAAAATTGCAGCACGCGCCACATCGTCGACACATGCAATGCCCTCTCCTTTGGCTTCAGTCCAGTTATAGTCCGGTGCCTCGGCGTATATATGGACAATTGCCATATCCCTGCCGTCCAGATTTATCTTTTCATAAAGGCGGTCCAGGTGCGACGAGTTAACGATGCTGGTATCCACCTCATCCTGGGCATTAAGGCACGGGGCGAAGGAGGAGGAAAAAATAAGCACAAGTGCTGCAGTAATTCTTAAAAGCATATTATAATCCTTAAAAAAAGGAGAATTTATTTTCAAAGACTAATTTCAGGATGCGGCCCGAGATTTCATTTGCATAATGAAATTAAATAATCCACGCTTGTAGTAGCAAGGCAGATATTGGAGTCGGCCCCCGAATAATAGATCTTCACTTCCCCGCTATCCTCAAGGACCCAGCCGTTTGTAAAGACCACGTTCTGAACGTCGCCCACTCTTTCATAGTCATTCTCCGGCATGAGTATGGGTTCGGGGCTTTTGCCAATAATCCTCCACGGTTCCTTAAGGTCAAGCATCATTACGCTTATCTTGTAAATGTTGCTTATTCCAAAGCCGCGCACGCCGTGATATAATAAAAGCCACCCCTTCTTTGTTCTTACCGGCGGGGTTGAGCCTCCGACCTTATCGGCCTGCCAGGTTCCGGGTGTGGGGCCCATGAGGAATTTGTATCCTCCCCAGTGTTCCATGTCAGGGCTTTTGCTGAGCCATATATAGTTCCTCGATTCATTTGAAGGGCGGTCCATTTTCCAGTAATCGCCATGAATTTTTTCCGGGAAAAGTGTGCAGTCCTTGTTTGAGGGTTCCGTTATGGGTCCCAGAATGTCAAAATCCTTAAAGTCATCTGTAACCGCGAGCATGACAAGGGGCATATAGTTGGAGTAACCTGTATAAGTGATATAGTATTTATCTTTTATCTTTGTAATTCTGGGGTCTTCAATTCCCCACTCAACAAACTCATAGAACTCACCGTGTTCTTCGGGACTAAGGCAGGGGGCAGCGTCCACCTTAAAGTTTTTGCCGTCAATGCTTCTTGCAAGTACAAAAGACGACCTGCCGTTAGGCATCTCCACGCGGCAGAGCAGGAGGTACTGGTCCTTAAATTTTACCGCCCCGGCGTTAAAAATACTGTTTACGCGGAAAGGAACATTTTCCTTTGTAAGTATAGGGTTTAAGCCGCTTTTTAATATTCCCATCTTTTCCACCTCTGTTTCATTAAGCTATTTATATTTACATAGTTCTTACAAAACGGTTTAAGAGTTCATTTACATCTACGACTGCGATGCCCGAAGCCGAGTCGGCCATGGCGTAAGGTATAATAAGTTTTCCCATGTGGATCATTGAGCCGCAGGAATAGACGACGTTCGGCACATAGCCTTCGCGGGTTTTTTCCGTCGGCGAAATAAGCACTTCAGGAAGGTAGCCTGTTACCTTTGAAGGGTCGTTAAGGTCGAGTAAGACTGCCGAGATGAAGTATGATCTCAAAGCCCCCACGCTGTGAGTCATAAGGAGCCAGCCGGCTTCAGTTTCAAGGGGTGAGCCGCAGTTACCCACCTGAACGAACTCCCATTCAAAGACCGGCACCTTGAGGAGGCTTTTTTTATTCCACGTACCGACACTGTCGGAATCCATGATGTAAAGGTTTTCCCCATCCTGGCGGGAGATCATCATAAAGCGCCCTCCCACTTTCTTTGGGAAGAGTGCCATCCCCTTATCTTTGACTTCACTGCCCTGAAGGCGGCTTATTTTGAAGTCCCTGAAGTCACTTGTTTCAATGAGACCGATAGAAGTCCTGTGGCCGTTATAAGCCGTATAAGTTGCATAATAGACGGGGCTTTCATTGTCACTAATAAATCTTACAAAGCGCGCGTCTTCCATTCCGTTGGATTCAGAAGGACTATAGGGGAAAAGGACTTTTTCTGAAAGCGGCACCTCATCCCGGAATTTTATCTCATAGGAATCTTCACTTTCACTTACTGCCTCACCTGCGTCAAGAAACTTTGAATAAGGGTCCAGAGTGACTTTGCCGCCGTCTATTGTGCCCTCCCTGAATTCTATTGAAGAGATGTGTCCTTCACCCGTGGCTCTTAAGCTCATTATAAACCTGCCCGAGGCGGGATCCCGAAAGTGCGGGACAATTGAAGGGTTGAACAGCGCGGCCGATTCAATTGAATACTCCTTTGAGAAGTACGCTCCTATCAAAAGGCGTCTATGAGGCGTAACGGGCCGGGGCAAGTATTTTTCAATGATCTTAAAATTATTCTCAAACGTTTCAGAAGTGTTCCTGTGCCTTCCGGAAAAATTAGCCATGACGTTCTCAAAGAGCTCCCCGGCTTTCTTTTCATCCAGGCTCATTATTCTTTCCAGCACCCTTTTAACCCTTTCTTCACTGCCGGGATAAAATGGCTGCATCAAGACCCGGGAAGGATCGGGGGTGAGTTTTATGTCGGTAAAGTTTATCAGGTCTTTCATAAATGTTGAATGCTTAATGTTGAATTATGAATTATGAATTATGAATTTTAAGTTTTGAGTTTTAAGTTCTTATACTTTTTAATTTTTAATTTTTAATTGACTTCACTCTTTCATTCCTGAAGATGCCATGCTCTGGATGAAATATTTCTGGAAGAATGCATAGGCTACAACAATGGGGACTGCGAGCATTACAGCCGCGGCAAGCTTGACGCCAAGCTGAGATTCTGCTCTTCCTCCAACGGCAAAAAGCGTTATGAGCTGGGGCATTGTCATCAGGTCCTGGTTTCTTATTACTATTATAGGCCAGAGGACTTCATTCCAGGCTCCCATAAACGTTATTATTCCCACTGTAATAATTGCGGGGATTGAGTTAGGCCAGAGGATCTGGAAAAGGATCCTGAACTCCCCGCACCCATCGATGCGTGCCGCGTCTATCATATCCTTAGGTATGGATTTGAAGTACTGCTGGAACATTATAATGGAAAGTCCGTTTACGGCATAAGGCACAATAAGCGCGAGGTATGTGTCAACCCAGTGGAACCTGACCATAAGTATGTACTGCGGTATGAGTGTTATCTGGAACGGGAGCGTCATGGTAAAAATAATTACATAGAAGATGAGGCTCTTGCCCTTAAAGTCGAGGTGCGTTAAAGCGTAGCCGACCATTGAGCCGAAAAGGATGACGGCAAATGTAATTGAGAGCGCAACAAAAAGGGAGTTTACAAGTGATCTTGTAACGGGGATCTTATCCAGCACCTGCGTATAGCTCGTTGTAGTAAACGTGTCAGGCATAAAGACCAGGCTTCCGATCTCGCGCTCCGGGGCAAAGGAGGCTGAGAGCATCCATATAAAGGGATATATAAATATTACGGCCCCTAGTGTTAAGGCCAGGTATACAAGAGCTTTTTTCATCCTGTCTCCTTTTCAATATATCTTCTCTGCAGAACAATAACCAGGAGGATAATGGCAGCAAAAAAGAACCCGAGCGCCGCAGCGTAGCCCATATGGTAGTAATAGAATCCCTGGCGGTATATGTAAAGCACGGCCGAGAGTGTGGCATTTAAGGGGCCGCCGTCGGTCATTACATAAGGCTCGATAAAAAGAGAAAACCCTCCTATAGTTGAAAGCACGAGGACCAGGAAAACCGTAGGATTAATCATAGGAAAAGTAACGTATCGGAACTTCTGCCACGCTCCTGCCCCTTCAAGTTCCGCTGCTTCATAGAGCTGCGGCGGCACGGTCTGGAGGCCGACTAAGAAAAGCACGATATAAAGCCCCACATTTTTCCATGTTGCCATAATTGCAATTGAAGGCATTGCAACGTTAGGGTTTACAAGCCATCCCACTTTTGAAAGCCCGATGGATGAAAGGAGGCGGTTAAAAAGACCGCTTTCAAACGCGTAGAGCTGCTGCCACAAAATTGTAACCACCACGCCCGAGACGATGACGGGGAGAAAATATGCCGCACGGAAAAACCCTATAAACCTGACTTTCTGGTTTAATAAAACGGCAAAGAAGAGTGCTGTTATTATCTGCAGAGGAATATGGATTACAAGAAAAACGAGCGTGTTAAGTATGGCCCTGAAAAACTGCGCGTCCTGGAAAAGTTTGTAGAAATTCTGAAGCCCTACAAATTTCATTGGGGAGATAATATTCCACTGGTTAAACATCAGTATAAAGGAAAAGACCACGGGGAAGGACACGAAAATAAGGAAATGCAGGACGTAGGGTGCAATCATAAGGTACGGTACTATTTTCTTTTCCTTTTTCATCAGATAGAAGTATTATTGTAAAATAATGAGACTTGCAGCCTTTGCCGCATCGTTAATTGCCTCTTCGGGCGTTTTCTTTCCGTAAACAACGCAGGCTTCGTACTGCTGGGAAATGGCGTCAAAAATTTCCTTCAGGACTGGGGAAGAGTCCGTGCCACGCACATACTTTGACTGTCTTGCAAAGGTCATCATCCGGGGATTGTCCTTAAAGTAGCCGAGGAACCCGGCGTTTTCTGTCAGGTCCTTACGCCTTGGAAGCTGTGTTGTTGTCTTAAGCATTAAAAGGTCGTTTTCAGGTGTAATCATGAGTTTAATAAATTCCCAAGCCCTTGCGGGGTCTTTGCACGTATTAAAGATCACTATATTTTTGGGATCGCCGTAAGTGTAAGCGCGTCCAATTAGTGAGTCCGCGGGAACAGGGAGCCCTGAAAACCCGTACTCAAAGCCCTCGGGCTTAAAGCGCTCCGCGTGCACAATTTCCCACGGCCCCGTAAAGCGTGTTGCAATGTCGCCCCCTAAGAAGGGGTCGCGCCGGGCAGAAAGTCTTTCCCTCGGGAAGAAACCGTTGTCGTACAATGTTTTTAAGAACCTGAAGACTTCAACGGCGTATTTATTATTAAAGACCACCTTGTTATTCTTTACCAATGGGGCGCCTCCTGAGGCTGCAAGGTAAAGGGGGTAAAAGTCGAAGAATCTCTGCCACCACGTTACTAGCACTTCACTGTATCCGATCCACCTGTTTACGTAGCCCCCTTCGGGGTCGAATCTTTTAATTTTTTTTGCCGCGTCAAAAAACTGGCGGTATGTTGAAGGGGGATTATTCATACCGATGGATTCAAACATTTTTTTGTTATAGATGAGCATGATTGGGTTAATCTTCCACGGGACCTGATATATGTGTCCGTCGGTAGAAGTGATTTCCTTAACAACGGCAGTGTCGCACCTTTGGTATAAAAATTCCAGGAAGCCCGGAATTTTGTCCAAGGCAATGAGCTTGCCCGAGCGGGCGTAGAGCTCAACGTCCCCCTGCCACATATTGGAATAGATGTCGGGCGTTGTTCCGCCAACGACAGCTGCAAGCACGACCTCTTCGCTTGACTGCCCTTCAGGCACGGGCTGGAACCTGAGGGGTTTATCTGGATTAAGGCGGTTCCACTGCTCAACAACGAGTCTTGCAAAAGTAATTTCGTCTGAGTTGTTGGAGCTCCAGTAGAGCATTCCTTTTCCTGAAGTCTCCCCTCTTTTACTGCATGAGACACCAGACAGAGCCAATATTGCCATTAGCAGGATTGTAATATGTCTAAAAGGAAAAGTTATTTTAATCCTCTTATTATTTAGTTTTGATTTTTATTAATTCCAGTACTGCCATTCATAGTCTATTACAGGGTATGCCTGGCGCATGAAAGTTCCGCCGTTTTTAACGCTGTAGACGTCAATTGCACCGGGATCCTCTTTATCCGTAACAGGGAGCTTATTTAAGACGTCTTCGTTTATATTAACGGGGATTTTCTCCTTTAGTCCCAGGACCCTGTTAACAACTTTCTTTACGTACTCATATGAATAAAGGTCACGCTTAACCTCGTCTTTTACCTCGTCATATGGCTTCGGATTCCCCTTCTCATCTTTATAGCGGTGGAGGTAGCTGCTGTAGAATTCTTTTACCTTGTCTTCATCTATTTTTATTGAAGAGGCGATATCGAGCTTCATCTTTGAGTAGACGAGTTTATCCTTCCACCACTTTTTCTGCAATATGACATCACCTGACTTCCGGAAGCCATGGCTGAAGGCAAGGCGTGTCAGGACGTTGTCGCGCACCATGCGCCAGACTATGTTCTGCAGGAACATAAAGAATGCCTGGTGAGAAGATTTATTGAAGTTGATATAAGGCTCACGCGTTGTATACCACTTCATAAAATCCCGGATGGTGAGGCTTTGATCTTTTTTCTCCACAAGTATAAGTTTTTCATATGGAGTTATATCGGATGAGTCAAAGTCCGGGTAATCCTTAAGTATGTTTTTCTCCGGATTCCACTCTTTGTATTTTTCAGGCGGAAGGAACTTATTTATAAGGTAAGCCTTAATGATATTAAAGGCCTCTCTTTTAATTACGGGGTTTTCCTTCATCATCAGGCTCTGCACGTATTTGTCTGAGGCCGAGTCGGCCTTCTCTTTCAATATGGCGCGGTCAACCTCGTACTTCAGCTTTTCCATTTCACTTTCTGTAGTTATCATGCTATGCCACTCGTTCTGAAACTTAAGTATGTAGCACCCATCAGGCGTTTTAACGGGAGGGGTTACGCTTCCGGGCTTCATGGTATCAACTATTGCCGAAAGGATGGGGTTTTTCTTCTGAAGGCTGAAGGCTGTAGATGAAAGATACCTGTCTTCGTATTTAACTCCCATGCGGAACTGATCATTAAAGAGTGTGTCGAAAGGGGTTCCGCTAAGTATTTTTTCATAGTCTTTTTTTATCTCTTCAAAGGAAGGTTTATAGATCCACTTTAACTCAAGCTGAACGAGCTCTTTTTTAACGCCTTCCTCAATTTCCTTTTGGCTTACGCTGATATTATTCCAGATATCTTTTTTATACATTTCTTCGGCTGCAAGGTCACCCTCGATATCGGAGAGCATCATTCTGACGTCATCCGACTTATCCAGCCCTTTAGAGTATCCGTCCAGTGCCAGGAGCTTTTCATAGATCATAAAATCGAGGTAGCGCCTGAGGGAGTTCTTTTCCCTTTTGAGGAAAGCAGGCCCGAACTCATAGCTCGTTAAAAACTCCTGTGCGGTTATCTTAATCGTTCCAACCTTTGCCACGACGAGGGACTTGTAGTTATTATTATCCAGGTCAAACTTTTTAAAGTCATTCTCATTCTGGGCATTTATAACGGAAAAAGATAAGAAGAGAGTTATAGCGATGCTTATCTTAATAGTTTTATGGCATCCTAACGGCATAATTTCCTTTATCTTAGACAGTATGACAGATTATTTAATTTTCATAGTTGATTTACGTCCTTTAGAACCTCAGGTCGACCGAGAAGACGTGTATATTTTCCAGGCGGCCGAAATTCCTGTATGCATAGTCGAAACGGATACCGGTCTGCCCGAAGAAATTTCCCGAGCTGACGCCAATGCCAAGCGACAGGCCGCCTTCTTTCTGCTTGAGGAAAAGCGAGTTAAAGCCTCCTCTTAAGAAAACCATATCGTGATAAGAGATTTCGCTTCCCACGTTGACGCTTTCATAGTTATCGTTCGGGTGCAGTGCGTCGACGGCGACAATCCATTTGAGTTCCTCAGTCCTCACGACGTTTGTTGAAATTCCGAGCTGCATAAAAAGCGGCAGGTCCCAGGAATCCATTTCAATGTCAAAAGGAATCCTTTCATTGGATCCCTGTTTTGTAGGGTCCACGCGTCCGAATGTACGTGTATCCCTTCCTGCGAGCTGCATTGAAGTGCCGAAGTTTGAAATAGCAGCGCCTATTATGAGACCGTTCAGGAGGTCCGTCCTGAAGAGTGTGCTGAAGTCGACCGCAAAGCCTGATGCTGTTTCATGCCAGATTTTCTGCTGAATGTATTTGGCATTAAACCCTATGGAAAAGCGGTCTGTAAGGCTCATTGCATAGGAGACGCCGACAGCCATATCGCCGGCGGAGAAGAATTCGCCCGTACCCTGCGGCATATCGACCGTAGTAACCTTCATATCGGGCATATTGAGCGAGGTAAAGCTGAAGCCGAAGGTTCCGATTCCGCTCAAGGGGAGGATAAGGGCGGCATAGTCGAAGCCGGTACCAGCCAGCCAGTTAGTATGCTGGGCCATGAATTCCATCTGCTGCATTGATGCTATACCGGCAGCATTCCAGTACAGGGCTGAAGCGTCGGCGGCGACGCTTACAAATGCGCCGCCCATTCCGATTGCCGAGGCCCCGACGGGGATTTCGAGGAATGTTGCCGCAACGGTACCTGTTTTGGAAACATTTCTGTTAAATATCTGCGCCTCCAGTACAGCCGGGTATATTAAGAATAACAGTATCAATATTTTCTTCATAACTACCTCATACTCACAAATATTTTTAATTATTAAGGCCGCCTCTCTGATAACACTCCGCAATTTTTGAGTTACTTAATATCAGTTACTTAATAATTGCAAAGCGGCCTATTTTAGTGCCCACGCCGGGAGCCTCCACGTGATAGACATAGACCCCGTAGGCAATATCCATTCCGTCGCGCGAGACCAGGTTCCAGGCTTCCTGCCCGTTATCCGATGAGCCTGTATGTGTAATTGACTGCACAAGTCTTCCGCTGATTGTATAAATTCTGATAGTGCATGAAGCAGGAAGATTAACAAATGTAATTCTCCTTTCGCCGCGCCCGACGTTTGTAGTAAGGGGCTCCCAGGAGGCAGCGCCGGTATAAGGGTTAGGCACGACGTCGATCTGGCTTAAGTCGTTTTTAGCCTTTGAGGGATCGAGGTAAGGAGCCTTTGTTGTAAAGTCAACGTACTCGCCCGTCCTGAAGGGTTTTGTAGTTACAATTCTGTAGACGTCGCCTGGCTGCGGGGGTTTTGGAGGTTCTTTTAATGTAGTATCCACCTGCAGTGTTACAGACCAGGTAGCCCTGTAGTCAGTACGCCCTGTGGCTCTTTTTCCTGCCGAGTCACCCACGACAACAAAGACGGCGTCGCCGGCATCGAACATAGAGTCAGCGCCTGCAGGCTGTTCAAAGATAAACTGGACATGATTGCGGTCATCAGTAATATCCCTGATTGTGATATTGGAAGCCTCGGGCTGGCTGAAAGATTTGGCTACAAAGGAGGAGTCGCCCTTCCCTTTTTCAGTAAAAGTAATTTCGAAATCGGCGGGGTAGTCAACTCTTTTGTTGCCATATGTCGGTATATATCTGGGGTCGAAGCCGACTGTAACGACGTAGTTGCTATTGCCCTTGCTCCAGCCGGTTTTGGCAGGGTTGACTGCTACAATTGTATCGTTTCCCATATTAACTGAAAAGCCGTCTGTAACCAGGGTCTGCTCATTTGCACCTTTAATCTTTGTCAGTTTGATTAAAGTATCTTTAGATGTTGTATTGAGCAGCCTGTAGTATGGATGGCGGTTATTGTGATATCGGGAGGAGTCTACAAACTCAAGTCTATAGCTGTTATTGTTTACAAGTGCGCCGGGGTCGATTATGTCTATGCCCACAGATCCCGATGAGGGGCCGCTGGGCAGGTAGTTTGCAATCTGGGGCGGAACGTATCCGGCAGCAGGGGCGTGAGGGGTTGCAACGGCAGTATTGACGTCAGGCTTAACGTTTCCGTTTATGTCCTGTTTTATAATGCTCGTTGTCTCGGAAGGCGGTATACCGAGGAATTCCCCCTGTACGGTAGTAGTGGTAAACCCCTTGTCGTAGGCGACAACGGCATAATAGTAAGTCTGTCCGTTCTGGACCGTTGAATCGACATAGCTGTGCTGGAGTCCCGAATCGTCGCCCAGGTAGAACTGAGCCCCGTTGACGCTGATCGGGTGGAGGCCCGTAACCCCGTCAACAATATCGAACTGAGCCAGTGGGAGCCTGAATGTGGCTTTTCCGTAGGCATCAGTAATTATCTTATCTTCCAGGAAGTTTGGCTCAGTGCTCCTGTAGATCCTGTAGCCTTCAAAGTTATATCTCTGGTAGAAGGCATCGAAAGTCTGCTCGGCGCGGTTATCCCAGTAGAGTGTGACCTTTTTGTCCCCTGCTATCGCCTTGACTAAAGGTTTATCGGGCGGTTTGGCAAAGCGGTAGTTTGCGTTATAGATCTGCTGGACGGTTCTTTTTCTGCGGAAGAGGTCGTTTTTATCTATGGCAAAAATAAGGCCCATTGAAAATCTTTCAGTTTCACCCGTTTGCTGTGTCTGCGCGGTCTGGGTGCTATAGGTATTGCGTCCAAAGAGGTGAATGAAGTAGGACGAGAAATAGTTTGCCAGGTTGACTCCAATAAGCGTCTGTCCGTGCGGTGGCGGGAGAGCAGAAAGGCCTAACCAGTTATGCTCGTCGTTATTTAAGTCGTATGTATGCACCGAGGCAATTAAGAAGCCTGTAAGACCCAGCTGGTCGGATTCATCCTTGTCAAGGATTCCGAAGTTTGGTTCTCCCTGGTCGGGCCTGCCGTTGCCCTCAGTTCCGTTGGGATCAGGCCCCGTATAGCCCTCGTCGTATGGACCGATGCCGTCGGTGCCGACGTCGTCGTTAAGCGGTTCTCCCGGGTCAAATTTTCCGTTTCCATTTAAGTCGCGGAAACTCCTCCAGTTTCCGTTCTCGTCGGCATCCCAGTGAGGTTTCCAGGAGAAACCGTAGAACTGGCTGAAGAGCAAAGTATCCTGCGCGGGGTTTTTAAGGAAGGGGTCCTCCGCGGGGGTATTAATAAAGGTCTGAGCAATATTATCCCTTTTCTCGTCTGTAAGGCCATCGCGGTCGTTATCAATATTGTCATTGGGTATGCCGGGGCTTTCTAAGAATGCGTAGCCTGCAATACCCACGGGGCTCCAGTGACCGGGGCTGCCGAAAGGCACGACTGAATATGCATAAGAGATATCGAGCACGGCATCATAGTCGCCGGCGTTATTAGAGGAGTTATCGTGCCCGCCTATACCCCAGTCGACGTACTGTGCAAAGAGCACCTTATTGTAATCGTAGGTGCCCATGTTTGTAATTTCATAGTACCAGAATATAACGTCTTCGGCCAGGACCTGCGACCACTGGAAGCCTCTGGCGTGGACCTGCATAGCGAGGCCGCCGCGTGTGGGGTCATCAGAATCGGGGTGGAAGTTATTTTTCTGTATATATTCCTTGTCCTCGTTGTCGTCGAAGACGAAATAGGTTTCAAGGTCGGCATTTCTGACATTATTGCCGAAGAATCCGTTCCATTTGCCGTCCCAGTCGCCAGGGCGGTCGGGCCAGTGCAAGGGCCATGTATTAGGGTCGTCGCTTCTGGCGGGAAACGGCTGATAGGGATTAGCGTAGCCCGGAAGGGGCCACCAGCCGTATGTGACGCCCGTAGCGACGTCGTGCCTGGTATATTCATAATAGTTAGTCTCGAGGGGGTGAATTGTTCTTCCCTGAGGGTCCTTGACCTCGGCCTGTACGATTACGGCAACTCCGTCTACGTATGTATGACCGCTTCCTTTAGGCCACACTCCGCTTAAGGTCGGGTCGTTCAGCCAGTCGGCAACTTCTCCAAAGTTGTAGTATGCAGTCTGCACCAGGTTGCCGTCCATGTATCCTTTCTTGCTGTTAAAGTGGCTTCCCTTGTTTTTATCAATAACTCTTTGCGCCACCGATGGTGCGGGGTTCAAGAGAAAAACCAGGCCCAGAAGAAGGATTAAATTTTTAGTAAAATATTTAATTAAGTACACAGCTAACCTCCATAACTTTCAGAGAACTAATAGTTAAGAGAAGCGCCCAGAATAATCTGGCGCGGGGCGGAATAAAAGTCCGGTCTTGTATAATATTCCTGGAGCGTATTTACGCCGCGGGGCTGAGCCTGGTTGCGCGTAAGGTCCAGAGTATAGCCCGCCCTGCCGGTATCGGTAAAGACATTCATTTCGTTTGCAGTATCGAACAGGTTATAGACTTTAAGGAACAGGGAAATTCCCCTGTTGAATACGTTGAAATACTTTGTAAGGTAGAGGTCCACATTAAAGATTGACGGGCGCGTATCGCTGTTCTCGAGGCCGGTTCTCTGGTTCTGCAAAGCCGGTGTATAAGGCAGACCCGTTCCCAGGCGGCCTATAAGGCTGCCGATAAAATTATCGGGGATGCCGGCCGTTACGGTAAAGTTGAGAGAGTGCCTGCGGTCCCAGTCGAGGAATACGAGCTGTTTATTGACTTCAACGGGGGGGCTGGACTGTGCCTTATTGAAAGCCTCATTAGGATCGCTTGCGTTGCCCTTAGCCGTCTGGTAGGTATAGTCGACGCTTGCCGAGAAGCCCTGGCTGAAGCGTTTGTCGAAGGAGACTATAAAGCCGCTGACGGAGCCGTAATCGGTATTTATATATTTAGCAAATTTTTTGAATTCATTTTTGATATGGATTTCTGTACCCAGGAGGTTACGTATATCCTTATAATATGCCGTAAGTGTCAGTCCGATGTCGGCAGTAAGCCCCTGCTGAAGGCCGATCTCATAGATTGTGGTGCGCTGGGGCTGGAGGTCGGGATTACCGATCATATTGCCCACAAAATCGGGGAAGTCGCCCACGAGGGGGATTCTGTAGTTCGGGTTTCTGTAGAGGAAGTCAAAAGGCGGTATCTGGAAAAAGTGCCCGTAAGAGATGTGAATTGCTCCCCTGTCGGAAATAGGATATGAAATGCCGAGGCGGGGGCTCACCTGTGATTTTGCGCTGGCCTTCTTAAAGTACTGAGAAGGGAACGGGGGCACCAGTGTATCGAGTTCCGCAACCTGGTCGGGGTTAATGAGGTACGAGGCGTCGGGCTGGAAGTAGTCGAATCTCACCCCCAGGTTTACGATCAGGTATTCGAGTTCAATTTTACCCTGCAGGTAGTATGCCAGCTGATACGGGTGCACGAGATAAGTATTATAGTCAAAGTTACCGGGCTGAGGCAGAGCGGGTTTATAGCCTGTTGTAGCGTCTACATGTATCTGGAAATCCTTATAGCTCAGCCTGTGGAAATTAGTTTCAATACCGGTTTTGATCTGCAGGACCCTGAGGACCTGGGAAGTGACGTCCAGTTTTCCAGTACTGGTTGTTGTAGTGTGCTGGAGGTGCCAGTTTTCAGTTCCTCCCGTTAGAAAAGAGTTTGCCCCGGCATCTCTTAGCCTCTCGGGGTTAACGTAGCGCGGGTCCAGAGGGTTTTCATAAACATATTGTTTGGCAACGGTTGAGAAGACGGAGCCAATGAGGTCAATAAAAGTGCTCTGGCCGAAAACGTGGTTATAAGAAACGCTGCCCAGGTAGCTGTTCTGGAACCTCTGATAATCCCCGTTTGGGTTCAGGGCATAAGCATGGTTATACTCCCTGTATTTCCTGTCCTGCGTCATTCCTTCAAAAATGAGTCCCTTGCCGTTTCCGATGTCGAAGGAGATTTTCCCCTGGAGGCTAAGGCGCCTGCTGTAGTTCATTGAGACGTACTTCCTGTCCCCTGTTGCCCCGACGTACCAGTCCTGAGGGTTATTTGCCGTAAAGTTGGAGGAATCGGAGGGGTTAAAGATTCTCTGTCCGTAGAGGTATCCGTCGTCATTAAGATATCTTCCGGAGAAGAAGTATCTTATAAAGCTTTTAGTAAAGGGCACCGGGCCGCTGATACTTCCCTGGATGTTATAGACGTTACGCGGGTCAATTTTGTTTAGGTTATTATAGAGCCTGGTTCCGAACTGAGTGCGTCTTGTAGTAAAGTAGTCGCCTGAATAGACCTGGATTTCTCCTGATATGGAGTCGCCGGGGAGTTTTGTAACCTGGTTTACGACGCCCGAGAGTGCCTCGCCGTATTCGGCGTTAAAGGTGCCGGTTATGACCTGTACCTCGGCCACGCTGTTGACCTCGGCAAGCATGGAGTAGTCGCCCGAGAAGGCGTCGTTTACAGAGACGCCGTCCAGCATATATTTAACCTCATTGGCGCGGCCGCCTCTTACGTGTCCTTCAACGACGCCGGCCTGGAGGTTTATTACCGACTGCACGTCTTCCAGAGGGAGCATTGAGATCTGCTGGCCGGTTACGCTGGCCTCAGTTGAAGTAAGGTCCTTCTGCACGAGGGGGCGGCTTGCAGTAACGACCACGTTACTGAGTTCAATTGCCTGCTCACCCATGAGGACGTCCATCTTTGTGGTTACGTCGACGGATACCTTGACGTTTGTAATAGTAGTAGAGGCATAGCCTACAGCCGTAGCCTTCAGTGTATATGTGCCGGGCGGGATATTAAGTATAAAATAGTTTCCATCCGCGTCTGTTGCAGCCCCCATCTTTGTTCCCACGAGCACGACTGTAGCACCGATTAAAGGCTCCTTTGTCTTTGTGTCCAGGACGCGGCCCGAGATTTTGCCGGTTGTACCGGCATGCAGCTGCACCGTTAAGAGTGCAGTCAGCATAAGCGTATATATAAAGGCTTTGTAAATAACTTTAGTGAACATTAAATTCACCTGTAGTTTATTGAGTAACAAATAAAATTAGTTTCCATGAACACTGTTTTTTAAGGCCAGTGCCCCGGTGCATTTAACTGCCCCGGGGCGCCGGCTGGAATATATCCTCAAATGAATAACAAACCGGAGAAAATACCCTCACGGCTTTTTACTACAGGTTATTACTTCAGGAGTACCATTTTCTTAACCTGGTTAAACCTTCCAGCTTCCACTCTGTAGATATAAATTCCGCTGGAAACCTTTGTACCGTAATTATTTTCTCCATTCCATGTAACTTCATAGACTCCCTGGTTCTGTTCAGTGCTAATGAGAGTTTTCACCTCGCGTCCCAGCATGTCATAGATCTTAAGTGTTACAACCGAGCGTTCAGGAATTGAGTAGCGGATTGTAGTTGTCGGGTTAAAAGGATTAGGATAGTTCTGCTCGAGACTGTAGTTGTCGGCTATAATACTCTTCTTTTGGACCGCAGTAACTGTACTTGTCTGAACAGTAAGGTCGTCAAAGTAAACCGTTCCTTCAAATAATGAATAGACGTGCAGTCTGACTGAAATTGCCTTTGCAGGAGGATTATTATCCGGCACAGGCACGTCAACAACATACTGCCTCCAGTCGAAAGAAGTATCCTTTGCAGGGAACGTGAAGGTTAAATCCGGAGCGCCCGATATGTCAGAAAATCCTGCATTATTGGTGTATGCTGTATGGAACATTGGTGTAATGCCGACAGCCCACTGGCCCGGGAATGCGTTAGCTGAATCGGGGAAAAGGTCCTTGGCTTTAACCCAGACACCTATTGTCACCTTGTCTCCCGCCTTAATGTTCTGAGGCAGCGGGTATCTGATAGTACTTACAAATGCGTCATGATTAGGAGTATTCTTTGGAATAGAGAACCTCAAGGAGTGGGTACCGGAGTGAGCGGTATCTGAGACGATCTTTGTATTTTCAAAGCCGTTTGAGAGTCTTGCATCATTGCCTCCGATGGGCGGCAGCCAGTAGTACCAGCCTGTCGGCACTCCGACAGAGGTGTTCCAGTCCTGTCCTGCCCAGGCTCCTGCTCTTCCTGTAAAGAGGAAGTCATCTGCCCAGACCGTTCCTGTTGCATTCTTGCCTGCTACGAACATTATGATCATCTTCCAGGCATCTTTCGGCAGTGTTGTCTCACCCACGGCATTCGTGTCTGCAACCCAGCTTCCGGATGAGGCTTTGCTCTGGTCTATAGGAAGCTTTGTCTCTCCGATAAATGCTCCCGTGCTGTCATAGAACAGGTAAGAGACCCACCACTTTGCATCGTCATTGGCAGGATTGACGTTCACGTTCTCTGTCCTGATGTATGCTCCTAAGAGTATATCCACGTTCTTCAGCAGCTTTGGTGACCACAGGTCTGCCATGTTCTGGCTGATCCAGTATACTGAATCGGTTGTTGCCGCACTCTTTGTGATCTTCAGCGAGCGTCCCATTGATCTTGACTGGTCAGTTGCCCAGTCCAGTGTTGCTCCTGTTGACTTGCCTTTCATCCAGTAGCTCGGTAGTGTACCTTCGAAGCCTCCGATAGCATTTATGCCTGCTATAGTTGTATCGAGCTTTTCCACAGTGAGGTCGTCGTAGTATACTGTTCCTTCAAATAATGAATAGACGTGCAGTCTGACCGAGAGGGCAGTTGCAGGAGGATTATTCTCCGGGACCTTATATATACCTGTAAATTCTGTCCAGTCGAAAGAAGTATCTTTAGCAGGGAAAGTAAATGCTATGTCAGGCGCACCCGATATGTCAGAAAATCCTGCATTATTGGTGTATCCTGTATGGAACATTGGTGTAATGCCGACAGCCCACTGTCCCGGGAATGCGTTAGCTGAATCGGGGAAGAGGTCCTTGGCTTTTATCCATACGCTGATCTTAAGCATATCGCCTGCTTTTACATCTGTTCCCAGAGGGATTCTGGTTGTGCTTACGAAAGCGTCATGATTAGGAGTATTCTTTGGAATAGAGAACCTCAAGGAGTGGGTACCGGAGTGAGCGGTATCTGAGACGATCTTTGTATTTTCAAAGCCGTTTGAGAGTCTTGCATCATTGCCTCCGATGGGCGGCAGCCAGTAGTACCAGCCTGTCGGCACTCCGACAGAGGTGTTCCAGTCCTGTCCTGCCCAGGCTCCTGCTCTTCCTGTAAAGAGGAAGTCATCTGCCCAGACCGTTCCTGTTGCATTCTTGCCTGCTACGAACATTATGATCATCTTCCAGGCATCTTTCGGCAGTGTTGTCTCACCCACGGCATTCGTGTCTGCAACCCAGCTTCCGGATGAGGCTTTGCTCTGGTCTATAGGAAGCTTTGTCTCTCCGATAAATGCTCCCGTGCTGTCATAGAACAGGTAAGAGACCCACCACTTTGCATCGTCATTGGCAGGATTGACGTTCACGTTCTCTGTCCTGATGTATGCTCCTAAGAGTATATCCACGTTCTTCAGCAGCTTTGGTGACCACAGGTCTGCCATGTTCTGGCTGATCCAGTATACTGAATCGGTTGTTGCCGCACTCTTTGTGATCTTCAGCGAGCGTCCCATTGATCTTGACTGGTCAGTTGCCCAGTCCAGTGTTGCTCCTGTTGACTTGCCTTTCATCCAGTAGCTCGGTAGTGAGTCTTCAAAGCTGCCAATAGCCTTAAATTTGCTTAGCTGAGCATGGACATCCAGAAAAGCACTTAAAAAGATTATGAGAACAGAAAAGCCAATTACATAACGTCTACGTTTGATCATATGAACCTCCTTTAATATAAATGAACGTATCTTATCATTAGTCATTTAACTTTCAGGCATTACCATATATTTAATAATGGCACTGTCTCTTGGATCGTTGAAAAGAGCGCTTATTTCATCATTCTTCAAATTTACCGCATGAGGATTAAGGAGATCTGTTCTAATTTTACCTGTAACGAGAAGGTCAACTGCCCTTTGGAAAGTATCAGGATTGAGTATAGAGCTTTTAATTGTAAGTTCCTTGTGGAAGAAAGCCTGGAGGTAGAGGTTTATAAAAGCCTTCGGGTCCGCGAGGCCGAAAATTACAAGCGTACCCCCTTTTTTAACCTGTTTAAGGGCAAATTCAGCTGCATTCCGGCTGCCGACGCATTCAATTACAATGTCAGTTCCGCCGGGGATGCGTTCCCGCATGAGTTCAAGTGAATTTTCGTCCGACGGGTTAAAGGCCTCATCGGCTCCAAGTTTAAGAGAGATGTCTCTTTTTTCTTCCGAGATGTCGAAGACGAATGTTCCTCTGGCGCCCTGAAGTTGTGAGAGCTGCTGCATGAGGAGGCCAATTGTACCGGCGCCAACAATAGAAACCGTGTCGCCTGTTTTAATTTGTGCCTGGTCGATTCCGTGCACGCAGCAGGAGAGGGGTTCCGAGAGTGCTGCAATCCTGTAGGGAAAGTTTTCAGGGAGTATGTGTGCCTGTGTTCTGGGGACGAGAGAGTATTCCGAAAAGCCTCCGTTTACCGTAACGCCGAGCGCTTTAAGGTTAAGGCACAAGTTAATTTTGCCTTTGCGGCAGAATTCGCAGTAGCCGCAGTGTATGTTAGGGTTTATGGCAACCCTCTGGCCGATTTTCATGTCACGTATATTTTCCCCCTTATCGACTATTTCGCCTGTATATTCATGGCCCAGAATGACCGGGGCTTTAGCCGGAGCATTGCCTTCGAAGATGTGGAAATCCGTACCGCAGACGCCGCAGGCGCCTACCCTGATTAAAAGTTCATCAGGCCCCGGGCGGGGCGTCTGGCAGTCTGTTACGCTGATTTTGTGAGGACTTGTAAATACTGCTGCCTGCATAGTTATTGCCTTTCATTATTGGTTTTTCCTAGCAGCTCCTGTTGATCTTCTTTTGACCAGTTCAACAGGGACTAAAACTTTTTTTGGACTTTTGACCTTTTGGTTCAGAATATCTGCCATAAGGCGCATGACCTCTCCCCCGAGTTCAATTTTTGGAACCCCTACTGTACTTAAAGGCGGGTCCAGCAAGTGGCTGGCCTCCACGTCGTCGAAGCCGATAAGAGAAATATCCTCTGGTATCCTCAGGCCCGACTCCTTCAGGTACTGCATGACGCCAATAGCCATGGCGTCATTGCAGGAAAATATGGCGGTTACACTTTTATTTTCCTTCAGCAGTTTTTTTGCGGCGTTGTAGCCGTTTTCCCTGGCCGGGTAAGGCTCATCGATAACGCTCATTTTAGAATTATAGATAAGGTCCGCACTTTCAAGTGCGACCTTATAGCCCTGGAAGCGGTCGCGTATGCTGGGGTGCTGAATATCGCCGGCCACAAAAGCTATGTGCTTATGGCCAAGTTCAACTAAGTGCTGGACGGCCTGCATTCCCCCGGAGAAGTTATCAATGAGGACTACAGGATAGTTTTCAGCCGGGGGGTAATAGTCTACAAAGGCCAGCGGGAGCTCATATTTTTCGAGGCACGTAATTACGTCTTCGGGCACTTTTCCTGCAATAATCACCCCGTCTACATTTCTTTCCAGTACGCAGCGCGGCAGGCGGTCCCCTCTCTTAAAGTCGGATTTTATGATGGTAAGGAGTATATAATATTCGTTCTGGCGTGCTTCGAATTCGGTGCCCAGGAAAATGTGCGTATAGAAAGGTTCCGAACGGAGGAAGTGGTCTTCGGTAACAATAAAGGCAAGGTTGCCGGTTTTGCGCGATACAAGCCCCCGGGCAGACCTGAAAGGGTGGTAATTCAGGTCCTTAATGGCCTTGTTTACGCGCACGCGGGTTTCTTCTGAGATCTTTTCATGTTTATGGATCACTAGAGAAACCGTTGCAATTGAAACCCTGGCCTTCTTTGCAACATCTTTGATTGTAGGAGCCATAATGAGTCAGTTAAACGTTTTAATAGAAACAAATATTTTCCCGCCACCTTGTCAATGCCTTAAAAAGGAGAAACCTGGCTTTGGGCTGAGGCTTTTAAGGCAGGGCATTTTTTTCTACTTTTTTCCTGAAAAAACCGGAATTTTTGCGTTATCTTTAATAGTTGCAGGAATGAGGAGAAAAATTTCTACACTGGTTAAACATGGGGCTGTTTTATTAAAACCGGGCACTTCCCGCACCTTTTTGAGAATACAATCTAAATGCTTATTTTTGGACATTTTTCAAATAAACAAAGGCCGGTAAAATGAACACAGTAGAGCTTATAAGAAAGAAAAGAAACGGAGAAGAGCTCTCCGAAGTTGAAATCGGGTTTTTGATCAAGTCATACATAAAAAATAAAATACCCGACTATCAGTTCTCAGCACTCTTAATGGCAATATTTTTTAACGGGATGACAACCGGTGAGACCGCAGCGCTTACAAAGGCCATGCTCTACAGCGGCAAGGTAATAGACCTGAAGCCGATTCCGGGTGTTAAAATTGACAAGCACTCCACGGGCGGCGTGGGAGACAAGACCTCTCTTATTCTGGCGCCTATTGCAGCAGCAGCCGGGATAAAGGTTCCCATGATCTCCGGGCGCGGCCTGGGCCATACGGGAGGGACACTGGATAAGCTGGAGGCAATACCGGGCTTCAGGACAGATCTTTCATTAAGCCAGTACAAATCTGTAATTAAAAAGTGCGGCACCGTTCTAATAGGGCAGACCAAAGACATAGCACCCGCAGACAAGCTGATCTACGCATTAAGGGACGTAACGGCTACGGTTGAATCTATTCCTTTAATTACCTCAAGCATTATGAGCAAGAAGCTGGCCGAAGGAATTGACGGGCTTGTGCTGGATATTAAGACTGGATCGGGCGCCTTCATGCGCGAGCAGAAAGAGGCCAGGAAGCTTGCCGAGGCTTTAATTAACACGGCCAAGGCATTTGACAAAAAAGTAATAGGCTTTATAACCGATATGAACCAGCCCCTGGGCCGCTACATAGGCAACTGGCTGGAAGTATATGAATCGATCAGGGTGCTGCAGGGTGAAAAGTCGGACGACCTGATGGAAGTAACGCACTCACTTACTGGCGCCATGATTTATTTAGGCGGCAAAGCCTCATCAATTGAAGAAGGTGTTGAGGTATCGCGTGAGATGATCACCTCAGGCAAGGCATTTGAAAAGCTTATTGAAATTGTAAAGCTTCAGGGAGGGGACATAAACCTGGTCAAGAACCCTGGAAAGTATCCGAAGCCGCGCATAGTTGAAACCGTAACAGCCCCAAAGTCGGGGTACTTTAACGCAATTGACAACTTCGCTCTTGGAATGGTATCCCTTGAACTTGGCGCCGGAAGAATGACAAAAGAAGATGTAATTGATCCCAAGGCCGGAATTGTATTTTATCCCAAGCTTGGCGACAGGATTAACAAGGGGGACGTGATTGCAGAATTCCACACCGACAGGAAAAATAAAATTGAAGATATGAAAAATAAACTCTATAATATTATTAGTATTGATGAGAAAAAGAAGGCAAAGCCGAAACTAATTAAAGAGATACTTATGTAATAATTTAAGGAGGCAGAGATGGCTGGAACTAATGATCTTATTACAGAGCTTACAAATGCGTACTGGGCAGAGCTGGAAACAGTAATAAACTATCTTTCCAGTTCAGTTAACCTGGACGGCGTAAGGGCCGAGGAAATAAAGAAGTCGCTTGCTGCAGATGTAACCGAAGAGTTAGGGCATGCGCAGATGCTGGCAAAAAGGATAAAGGAGCTGGGGGGAACGATCCCAGGCTCAATGGACTTCAAAAGGGAGCAGAGATCTCTTCAGCCCGGAAAGGATACAACTGACGTTGTAAATGTGATAAAGGGCGTTCTGGAGGCCGAGGAATCTGCAATTGCACAGTATAGAAAGATCATCAAAATGTGCGAGGGAGAGGATTACGTGACACAGGATCTGTGCATAGATATATTATCCAATGAAGAGACCCACCGTTCACTTTTCCACGGTTTCAGTCTGGAGTATTCTAAGAAATAATCCTGCTCTGCGTTTATTTGACATAAAGCCCCGGAAGGAATATCCCTTTCCGGGGCTTTATTTTTTTACAGCAGAGCCGGTTTTTAATAAAAACTTCATTTTTCTTCAATTGGCGGTTGCCTATTTGCCGAAAAATTATATTTTTCGTTTAGTTATAAATAGCTTAATTCTTGCAGCTTTTTTTTCTTTGGGAGAATTGTCATAATGGTTTTCTTAATTTCCTTACTTGCCGCTGCCGTTGCTTTCGCAGTTCACGTTACAGCCAAGAAAAGATACAGTAAGTCAGAGGCAACATTTGCCGGTGCTGGTGCGGTAATAGCGCTTATTATTGCCCTGCTTCAGGTTTTCACCGTTATTCCGGCAGGATCCGTGGGAGTTGTGGATTTTCTGGGAATGGTTAGTGACAACACGCTAAAAGCGGGCGTCAATCTTGTAAATCCTTTGGCAAATGTAGTTAAATTCAGCGTTAAAACGCAGGAAATCAAAGAAAGCATGACTGTACCTTCCAAAGAAGGGCTGACCGTTCAGCTTGAGATCAGCGTTCTCTACAGCCTGAATCCAGAAAACGCTTCAAGAGTTTATAAAACCCTCGGTGAAAACTACGCCGAGATCATACTGGAGCCGCAGTTCCGTTCTGTTGTAAGAGGCGTTACATCGGGCTATGAGGCAAAAGCGCTTTATACTTCACAGAGGGAGGAGCTGGCAAGCAGGATTGAAAAAGAGCTCTCAAAGCTTGTTAACCGCAGAGGCATTACAATTGAAGCCGCACCTCTCAGGCAGATCATTCTGCCGGCAGGGCTTACCGCTTCAATTGAAGAAAAGCTGAAGGCCGAGCAGGAAAGCCAGAGGATGGAGTTTGTGCTCAGGAAAGAGACCCAGGAAGCAGAGCGCAAAAGAATTGAAGCCAAAGGTATTGCAGATTTTCAGGATATAGTATCCAAAGGGATATCGACGCAGCTTCTAAAGTGGAAAGGCATTGAGGCCACAGAAAAGCTTGCAAACTCGCAGAATTCAAAGGTAATTGTAATTGGCTCAGGGAAAGAGGGGCTTCCGGTCATCCTTGGAAATGACAAATAATAAGCTTAAATTAGCCTGAACTGCGGAGTTAAGGAGGAGTAGTTTTACTTATCCAGATTAGTTTTAACATTAAAATTTTTAACATAGATATGCTATTTCCCAAACAGATAAAATTAAACGGACAGACTTCCATGTCCATTACATGGAACAATGACAAAGTTCACACATACCCTTTGAAGTTCCTGCGCGATGAGTCGCCTGACGCCGGCAATAAAGGAGAAACCATACTGTGGAAGCACTACGATGCCATGCCGCAGGGGCCCGATAAGCCGGGTAAATATGAAGTTGCTTCAATTGAGATGGTAGGCCAGTACGCAATTAACATCAAGTGGAAAGACGGCTACAGCTACGGAATTTACTCCTGGGACCTGCTCTGGAGGCTGGGTGAATATCTGGATGTTAAGGATAATCTTCATCAGGATTTTGAACATGATCACGATCATGAACATCACAACAAGAAGAGGAATGAAGGGGACAAATAAAGTCCCCTTTTTCTTTATTTAAGCTTCTTTTCTACGGTTTCTTTGTTTAAGACTCCCCGAGCGCTTTCTTTATATCCTTCACAAAGTTGGATTTTTCAGTAAGTCCCATATAGCTTGAAACCACCCTTCCGGTCTTATCGAGTATGAATGAAGTCGGGATCGATTCAACCGTACCGAAGGAGGCCAGTGCAGTAGGGTCGTAGTAAACGACAGGATAATTTATGCCGTACTGCTGGATAAAAGGGACGACGTCGTTAATTGTATTCTCCTGGTCGAGGGAAACACCGATTATTTCAAAATCCTTCCCCTTAAATTCATTTTTCAGTGAGACGAGGTCCGGAATCCCCTTTCTGCAAGGCGGGCACCAGGTGGCCCAGAAGTCCAGGAGGACTACTTTTCCCTTATAGTCGGAAAGTTTAATTTTCTGTCCTGAAGTTGTAGTCAGTTCAGAGGTTGTGCCGCCGCCCTTGTAGTTCGGGGGATATGGCCCCTGAGAGGGTTCATTTCTTGAGTTATTAACAATAAAAAAGATTGCAATAACAACAATCAGCACACCCGTAAAAATCAGGTTTTTATATTTTGGATCGATCAAAGGTTTATTAACCGGCTGTTTAGTGCCGATTTTCCTTTCTTTTGGCTTATTCTGACTCATTTTGTCTCCCGATACCCTTTTATACATTAAACTAAATAGTATTTATTTTGTTCCTGAATTTTCAAACACAGCTCTTTTCCGCAGAATCGTAAGGCGGAATAAAATTACGGTAATCCCTCATTTAAATTAAAGAAAAACCGCAGCTTATTAAACAGAAATATTAGCTGATAATTTGATGCATGAAATTTAATTCGGTTACATTTGCCTTTTAGTTAAACCTGCCTATTAGTTAAATTTGCTTTTCTTTGCCGGGTATGGCAAAGATGCCTCCGGCCAGGGCGCCGTAGAGTGTTGAGATGTAGGGATTGCCCTGAATGGGGCAGCTGCCCGATTTGCATCCGATAAAATAGTAATAAGCGTAGCCCGCCAGAGCGCCAAGCATGACCGGCAGGACTTTTTTAAGCAGGATTTTTTTGTCTATAGTCATTATATCTGTTTTACCTCTTCCGGGTTCTTAAAGATTTTTATCCGGGGCACCATTCTCCGTAACTTTAATTAATATGATGACTTGCGGGCAAAAAAGATTCAGAGGGCTTCTTGCTCTTAATAATATCATTTAATACCTTTAAACAATCAATAAAGTTGAAACAAGGAGCGTTCTATGCCGGAATACCAAAAACATCTGTACATGATAGTTTTTCCTATAAATGCTCTTGTAGCATCTCAGCTGGAACCTGAAAAGTTTGGTGAACACTACACAATGCTCAGCGCGAAGCATTTCAGCGGCAAGGTTATCTTTGCCGAACTGGATATAAACTTCAGGAACGATTATTTTGAGATTGAAAGGTATCTTTCCCTTACCGTAGCACACGAAGACGGGACCCCAAAAAGGACAAAGTTTATCAGCTCCTACAATGTTCTGGAGAATGTGGATCTTTCGGCGATTAAGGAACTGTTTCTTGTTACAACAAACGGCAAGGTGCTTCCGGTATCTCCTGCCGAGTATACTGCCGTCAATGAGCCGGGACTAATAAGGATTTATCAGGAAATATGCCCACTTGAAACGCTCGTTGCCTCAACAAAGGACCAGAGGGATTTCGGGAAGTTTA
Organism: Ignavibacteria bacterium; assembly: GCA_025612375.1. Taxonomy (NCBI): domain Bacteria; kingdom Pseudomonadati; phylum Ignavibacteriota; class Ignavibacteria; species Ignavibacteria bacterium. The sequence goes on along the minus strand of JAAXKN010000028.1, from coordinate 10,155 downwards.
TTACAACACAAACCAGAAGCAAAGGCGCTCCGAAGATTTGTTTTACACAGATTGAATTTAACCTGGATGAATTCTACAGGGAAAACAAGAACAGGGATATTATTACAGTTGAACTGCCGGGGGTGAATGCATACCGTTTTTACGATTGCATCATGGAGCTTAAGAGCAATCCGGAGAAACTTACCAAGACCATCAGCCTGGGGAGCATATTAAGGGACATTTCATACAAGTTCCTGCGCCACGGGTTCTGGTTTGCAAAGGATGATGAGATGAGGTTTTTCCCTATGCCTTCACTCTCAGAGCTCGAGAACAAGTACTTCTACTGGTGGAAGTACGTGAGATAAGAGACAGTTAAAATTAAATATAAAAAAAGCCCTGCAGGACTTAAAAACCGTGCAGGGCTTTTATTTTAATAGTGTGATCTTTTTATTTTTCCAACGCCCCGATTTCTTCCATCATTGCGCCGGATTCCGTTTTTTCCCTGGGGGCTCCTCCCCACTCGAGGACAACAATTTCGCCCTTTACCACTCCGTGTCCAATCATTCCAAGCTCTTTTGCAGCCTTGTATGAAACATCTATAATACGGCGGCTGCCCTTGGGAAGCCTGTCGTTGATCTTCAGTATTACCGATTTGTTATTTGAAAGATTTGTCACCTTTACCTTTGTACCGAAAGGAAAATTTCTATGAGAAGCGGTAAACTCATTCATATCGTAGAGTTCCCCGCTCGCAGTTTTTCTGCCGTTATGCTTCTTACCGTAATAAGAGATCTTACCTGATTGCAGCTCAACAAGGCTATCTTTGCTTACAGCCACAGTGTCAATGTGAAGAACTCTTTTTACGGTATGCGCCGTATGGTTTATTTTCTTTTTTATTTTAGGTATAGGTCCTGAATTCAGCATCATCAGCGGAATCAAAATATAATGGTATAAACTCACATGCATCTCCGTAATTTCTTACACATAAATTTTTACAAAGATACATTAAAATAAATAAAATTGAAAATTTACTTATTTTTGCTGGAAGCGGCTTACTGATTTTAGGAAGCTGAGGGGAGTTAACTTTGCTTTACTCAATTTTTATATACCGGACGAAATATGACTGAAGACATTTTATCAAATTACCTGGGCCCAAAAGCTGAAGGCATTGAGGTCCTGAAAGAATTATTAAACACAGTGCTTGACCACCAGGCCCAATGGCGCCGGAGCTATTATGATGGCGACGCATCTCTTTACAAGGAAAAGCCCACGGTAAGCGCGAAGCTTGAAAAAGAGCTGAAAGAATTCTTAGAAAGAAGCAGCAGGAGCCTTCCCTACTTTCATCCGCGCTATGTAGCCCAAATGGTGAAAGACCCTTCTATTCCTACGGTGCTCGGCTACATCGCCTTTATGCTCTCCAACCCCAATAACCACGCCTACGAGGGCGGGCCGGTTACAACGGAGATGGAAATGGAAGTTGTAGATTTAATGCTCAGGATGACGGGGCTTCAAGGCGGATGGGGGCACCTTTCCAGCGGCGGCTCGCTTGCAAACATGGAGGCATTATGGGCTGCGCGCGACTTTTACAAAGAAGGCCACGTTTACTTTTCAGAAGTATCGCACTACTCGTGGAAAAGGATCTGTCAGATACTGGCGATAAAGGACTACAAGGAAATTCCGGCAGATAATAATTTCAGAATGAATACGGATATACTGGAAAGCGAGCTGAAGAAAAATAAAGCTATGCTTGTAATGGCAAACCTGGGATCCACGGGCACCGGGAGCATCGATAATATTGAGGCCCTATTAGAGCTCAGGAAGAAATATAATTTCCACCTGCACGTAGATGCAGCATACGGTGGCTTTGTAAAAAGCGTGATACTAAACGAGAGCTTTAACGTGCTTCCCTACAGCAAAGAAAAGATGAATTTAAGCGAATACACATACAGGCAGCTTTCGCTCCTGAGGGAGGCCGACAGCATCACCGTTGATCCGCACAAGCACGGACTCATCTCCTACGGTGCTGGTGCCGTACTCTATAAAAACGAGGAGTTAAGGCGCGTTCTTCTTAACACCGCGCCATACACATATCACAAGCAGGATAAGCCTAACATCGGGATGTTCTCTCTTGAGGGTTCGCGTCCGGGCGCCATGGCAGCAGCGTGTTATTTAACCTACAAGGTATTGCCGCCCGTTCAGCCGGGCATGGGAGAGCTGATAATAAATTCACTTTCGGCAAGCAGGAAGTTCTATGAATTAGTTGAAAATTCCGCATCTCTTAAGAACCTGAACCACCCGGATCTGGATATTAACTGCTTTTACCTTAAAACCGACAAAAAAGATATTTCGGAATTAAACAAAAAGACGCTTGAAGTTTACAGAAGGCTTTCAGTTGAAGCTGAGGCTCCGGAATTCATTATATCCAAGTTTGTAATTCCGCCGCACCTGGCCAAGGCAGTACTTCCTGAATACACGAACAGGAACAATGAAAATTTCTCAGCCTTAAGGGCAGTTTTTATGAAGCACTGGCCGGCTCTTGATGACTTTTATTACATTAAAGAGCTTGTAAGGCAGCTTGAGAATAAATAAAAAAAGCATCCTTTGGCACTAAAGCCAAAGGATGCTTACATTAAAACAAACACTTATAATTCAGGCCGTTAAATGTAGTAGTTTCCCGCGGCTTCCGGCTGATAAAGGATCTCCTCGACCCTGATCCTTCTTTTCCCCTGAGGCATTTCCCACTCCAGTTCATCTCCAATTCTTGAACCGATTACAGCAACGCCAATGGGAGCCAGTATGGAAAGCTTCCCCTGTTTTATATCTGCATCAAAGGGAAAAACCAGCGTAAACGTAGCCTCTTCATCAGTGTCGAGATATTTAATCCTGACCTTTGAACTCATCGTGACCACGTCTGATGGAATATCAGGCGGCTGCACTACAACTGCATGTACGAGTTCGGTCTTTAATTCCAGGAGGTATTTATTGTCAATATTGCTAAAACGGTAAGAATTCGAAATTAACCAGTTAAATCTCTTCATGTCGAAATCTGTTATAAATATGTTCTTACTCATTATCCTCTCATTAGTTGTATAACGAATGTTTACATATAGTAAAACATATTTCATGTAAAATACAAGGCATCTATTGAGCTTTGTACCTCAGGTCACGTTATGTTCAAAATCGGGTTCTTGGGCAGCAGGTGCTAACATTTTAAGCTTTGAGGCGTCAAATTAATTAAAACCAGGGGTAAGTCCCCTTTTATAAAATTTTCAAAAATTTTTTAAGCCGGGTACAATATTTTTTCGGGTGATGCGTTTACATAAATAGAAAGTATCTGATTATGGAGAATATTCTGGAAGATTTACTAATTGAAAAGTGCCGCCGGGGCGAAGAGGATGCCTTCAGGGAGCTTGTTAAGATTTACCGCAGACAGCTTTATTCGTACCTGTGGCGTTTAACGGGTGACAAAATGCAGGCCGAGGATGCATTCCAGGAAACGCTCATTAAGGTCTGGAAGGCTATAGGGAAATACGACCACAGGGACCGTTTCTCCTCATGGCTTTTTTCCATCGCCCACAATGCGGCCATGGATTCAATCAGGAAAAACAGGGCGAGAATAAATCTCTTTCAGGCAGATGAAGTCGAGATGCATAGTTCGGGAAGCAATCCTTACTCCGAGTGCGTTGGTAATGAGCTGAAAGAAATAATGGAGAAGATAATCGGCGGCCTGCCTGAAAAGCAGAGGCAGGTATTCCTCTTAAGGGAACACGGCGGAATGAGTTTTAAGGAGATTTCGGAGGCTACGGGGGAGCCCCTGAACACTGTTTTAGGGCATATGCATTACGCAGTAGAAAAAATAAAAAGGGCGTTGAGGAAGAAAAATGCAATCTAAACTTGTTTGCGAAGAATTTGAAAGAAAGATGTGGCTTTTTATTGATAAGAGCCTGACAGAAGAGGAAATGCGATACTGGGAAAGGCATACCCGTGAGTGCGCTCTTTGCAGCAGCCGGCTTTTGGAGGCCAAGGACACTCTTTCGCTTTATGAGAGTATTCCAATGGATGATATTGAAGAGGAAACTTTTAATGTAATGATAAAAAAGGCCGCAAGGGAAAGCCTGTTCAGCCGTTTAAGATCCGGATTCCCTCGTACTCTTAATGAATATCTTTTTGATGGATTTTTCAGAAAGTTTGCCTTTGGGGGCATGGCTTTATCTGCAGTACTGGTAATCCTTTTCTTCATGTATAAGCCTGAAAGCCTTCCGGAATTAAAGAAGTATTCCGCCCCAAGGCCTGAGAGAGCGCCTCTTGTAAGTCAGAATATTGCAGACAAGAAGGAAACGCCCGCAGGCCAAATGAGAAAGACTGAAGTCACGCCTGCAAAATATGAGTGGAAAGACAGGCGTACGGCACTTACCATAAGGCACGTAAGCGCTTCTCTGGCAAGGCTAAAGATTAAAAAGGAAAATTACGAAAGGCTTGATGACTGGGCGCTTCAGGCAATGGCGTTAAAACAGAAAATGGAATTTATGAAGACGGAACTTACAAAGTCAGCCATGTAGGTAGACGGCACAAAAGCTATTTTAACAGAAATTTTAATTATTTATCACCGGAGTTAATATGAAATCGATCAATGTATTATTAATAGCAGCCCTTATGTTTATGGGTTCATGCCTTCTGGCGCAGGAGAATACCAAGTCTCCGAAGCACCCCAAGCAGCCCAAGAAAATCCACGTTGTTCAGGATGCGGATTCTAGCGACACTATAGTTGAGATTCCAGATATTGATATACCGGAGATACATATTCCGGAAATAAAGGTTTCTATAGAGAAGGAAAAAAAGATTTTAGATGAGCTGGGGCCAAGGCTTAAAAAAGAGATGGAAAAGATTAAGAAGCTGAATAAAATGAAATACAACAAGCTTCTCATGGATAACCAGTTCAGAAGCTTTGAGTTTCCTTTATTCGGCAAAAGGAGCAAAGAGGACAGTGAGCGTCTGAAGAAGATTACAGAGCTGGAAATAGAGACTGAAGGTCTGGGGCTTGAGTACCAGAAGGCCGAAAAGGCTGAACGCGGAAAAATAAAGTCGGACCTGCAGGCAAAGCTAAGCGATCTTTTTGAGCTGAGGGAAGATAACCGGAAAGAAGAGGTAAAGGATCTGGAGGACAGGCTTTCGGAGCTTAAGCAGACTCTGGATGAAAGAAGAAAGAATAAGGATAAAATAATCAGCAACAGGCTTGATGACCTGACAGGAGAAGACGATAATACAGAGTGGTAAAAAGCGCAGGATGGTTATAGGTCGGAATGGTGAGAAGACAGAATGACAACCTGAACAAAGAGGCGGGCTCAGCTGAAAAGGGCCCGCCTCTTTTTTTATCTCACAACAGCTTAGCCGGAAATTTCATATCTTTTACCTATCTATAAACAAAGCTTTTTTCTTTAAGAATGCTTTCAAGGATTCAGGATGATAATATTACGTCCAGGAGCGCTGATTACACGATTTCAGGCAGCGTAAAGCTGCACACGGAAATCTTATGCACACAGGGCACCGGTAAGCGCCGTGCACTTTTCCTACATGGCGGGGGCGTTACGGGTAATCACACTATAGTAAGACGCCCTTCGATGTGGCTTTTGAGCAAAGGGGTTTTTGACGAGATAATTATGCCCGACAGGCGGGGATGCGGTGGGAGCTCCCCTTATACCGGACTTACTTCCACAGGCGAACTGGCCTGCGACATGAAAATCCTACTAGATGAAATGAAGATAAGTGAGCCTTTAACCGTTATAGCTTCTTCATACGGGGGCCCGATTGCACTAATTCTTGCATCCATCGGCAAAAGAATTGAGAAAGTAATTCTCCTGGGCTCCTCCCCTATGCTTACGCTTACAAAAGGAATACTTGAAATGCCCTACAGTCTGGGGCTTATTGTGCCAACTATTAAACTTATAATCAGGCTTTTTACAGGGCGGGCAGGCACTAAAGGTTATCCAGATCTCGACTTTGTCTATGATATTACTTCTATATCAGGCTATATAGGGGCGCAGATTGACATATTAAAGAAAATAAAGAGAAGCCGCATCTCCTCTATGTTTCTGCAGGCTGAATCTGTTTTTCATAAAGAGAATATGAGTCTACCCTTAGATATAAAAATTGAGGTGCCCGTTATACAGGTAATCGGTGAGCGTGACAGCGTATGGGAGCGCAACATTCCGGCAAAGTATCTGAAGAATATGCCTTTTTTTCATCAGGTCATAATTAAGGATGCTTCTCACAAGGATATTTTCCTGAAGGCGGATGAATTTCTTAAAGGGGCCTTAGAAGCTCTAAGCGCTGAGGAATAAAAAACCGCCGCCTTTATTTTTCAAAAAAGACAGCGGTATTTAATCAGAGGTTATAGAAAAAAAATTTTGACAAACTATCTGCCTTAGTGAACTACTACTGAAAGCCCTCTTACAACTGAAGCCAGTCTTATGGCGTCAAATACCCTTGCCTGCGAGGTGCCGAGGTTTCTTACTGAGGCCTCGTGTGAACTGACGCAGCTCTCGCAGCCGTTAACGGCTGAAACGGCCAGGCTTACAAGTTCAAAGAATTCCTTACCCAGCACGGGGTTCATCATAACGTTCATCTTAATGCCTGCCGGCATGTTGTTATAAGTTTCATGCTTTGCAAAGTGCCTGAACCTGTAGAGGACGTTGTTTACAGAAAGCATTGAAGCGCATGCGTGGATTTCTGCAATTTCAGCGTCCGTTGCCCCTTCATTCTTTGCGTAATCTGTAAATGAGCACGTGAGGATCTCATTTCTTTCATTTGAGGCAACAGCCAGGGCTAAAAGGTATGCCTCTTTAAGCGAAATATTCTCTGAATTAAGCGTATTTTTCAGGTTAATTCTCAAATCCCTCAGATAGCGCGTATCCCCGGCTACCATGGCCTCAAGTGAAGTAAACTTCCGGCCTTCATCAATTCTTAAATCCTTAAGAAGATCTGTTTTTGTTTCCTGTAATGACATTTTTATTCTTATTGTTTATTGGTAATGCGTGTGTAAAAGAATTAAATTACTTCAAGAAGTCAGGGGCAGCCCCTCAAACGCCGCCCCTTATTCTCTTTTTCCATGGCCTTAATTATCCTTTAAGGGTTTCCTGCCCCTTCTGCCAGTTGCACGGGCAGAGCTCGTCAGTCTGAAGGGCGTCAAGAACTCTCAAGACTTCCTTAACATTACGTCCGACGCTCAGGTCGTTGACCGATACAAACCTTATGATTCCCTCGGGATCGACTATGAAAGTTGCCCTGTAGGCGATTTTTTCGTTTGCCTCAAGAATCCCCAGTTCCTCGGCAAGCGACTTGGACGTATCTGCCAGGAGCGGGAACTTAAGATCGCTTAAGTCGTCGTGGTGTTTTCTCCAGGCGAGGTGTACATACTCAGAATCAGTTGAGGCGCCAACAAGCAAGGCATCCCTATCACGGAACTCCTCATAATTTTTATTAAACTCTGCAATTTCAGTCGGGCATACAAATGTAAAATCTTTCGGATACCAGAACATTACCATCCACTGGTTCTGTTTTTTATGGTCTTCGGAAGTGACTTCCTGAAACTCTTTACCGTTTTCGATTGAGACTACACTTTTCTTTTTGAATTCCGGGAATTTTTGACCAACAGTTAACATTTTTTCCTCCATTTGGGTTTTAATGACAAATTAATTTTTAATAACGTTTATATAAATTTCTTTGTTGTGGTACTAATATATTGCCCTGTACTTGATAAATCAAATTGATTATTTTTATATTTGTATAGATTTTATCTATAATTTAAGTTTAAACTGATTTTTGCCTTTAAGGGGCATAATTACTTTAAGTTAAAATAAAAGGCTGAATTTTCAACAATTTTCAAAATAATTTATAAGCGTTATGGTATCATTAATACAGTTATCCTATATAGTTGCCGTAGATAACTACAGGCACTTTGCAACGGCTGCAAAACACTGTTATGTTACGCAGCCGACGTTAAGCATGCAGATTCAGAAGCTGGAAGAAGAGCTGGGCATATTGATCTTTGACCGCAGCAAGCAGCCGGTGGCCCCGACAGACATAGGGCGTTCTATTATAGAGCAGGCCAGGCGGACACTGCAGGAGGCGGCAAGGATACAGGACATTATTGAGCTCCAGTCGACGGAGGTTTCAGGAACTCTCCGCCTTGGGGTAATACCGACGGTTGCGCCATATCTGCTGCCGCTTTTTCTGGACTCTTTCCTTAAGAATTATCCCAAGGTCAATATGATAATTGACGAGATACAGACTGAGCAGATACTGGAGAAGCTGAGGAAAGAGGAAATTGACTTAGGGCTTATGGCCACGCCTTTGTATCAGAGCGACCTGATAGAAAAGCCTTTGTTCTATGAGCCCTTTGTAGCCTACGTATCCAAGGACCACAGGCTTTTCCAGAAGAAAAAGATTACGCCTGAGGATCTTTCTTCAAAGGATATGCTTTTACTGAAGGAAGGGCACTGTTTCAGGGGGCATGCCCTGCAGCTTTGCAAGGACGAGAAAAGCCGCGACGGCAAGGAATTGTCGCCTAACCTCTTAAGGTTTGAGGGCGGGAACCTGGATACGTTAAAAAAGCTGGTGGAGAAGAATTTCGGCATGACGCTTCTTCCCTTTCTTGCCGCAAGGGATATTGATAAGGCAAAAAGGCAGCTGCATGTGCGTGAATTCAACTCTCCCGTGCCCAAAAGGGAAATAAGCCTTGTATACTTAAGGGCATATCTGAAAAAGCATATTATCAATGTGCTTGAAGAAGAGATATTAAGGTCAATCCCCGAGGAGCTGTTGTCGAAGGAGAAAAGTCTCATTGTGGGCTGAAAAAGGAGCTTAAAATACAGCTTTGAAGGCTTTATTATTCTGTAGCAAAGAATAATTTTTCTAAATATTTTTGTAGCGTAAAATAAAGGGATAATAATTTGATCGATTTACAGAAAATTATAGTTGTAGGTGACCGCGTACTGATTAAGCCGGAAGAAAACCTGGAGAAGACCTCGAGCGGGCTTTACCTGCCGGCCGGAGTGCTTGAAAGGGAAAAGGTGCAGAGCGGATATGTAATAAAGGCCGGTCCAGGATACCCCGCAGGCGCACCCGCCGATGACGAGGAGCCGTGGAAGGAAGCAAAAGCCTCGGCCAAGTACATACCGCTTCAGGCAAAAGAGGGTGATCTGGCCATATTCTTAAGAAAAGAAGCCATAGAAATAGAAATTGAGAAAGAGAAGTATCTTATTGTTCCGCAGGGGGCAATACTTCTGCTTTTCAGGGACGACCTGCTGAATTTTTAAGCTTCCTGCAAGGCGGGACGGGTAAAATCAGGCAGGAGTATAAGTGAAAGCCCAGTAATGGGCTTTTGCTATTTTAGCCATTGATCCCAATCCCCATTATTCACTCCATATTGAAAAAGTATATTTTTTAGGCTATTTTGAGGTATGATTTCAAATGAAGATAAAATAAAGCTGCTTAAAATAGCTGAAAAGTATAAGGTTTCAAAAATCTATCTTTTCGGCTCAAACCTTGATTCATCCAGCGAATCAAATGACATTGATCTTGGTGTAGAAGGCCTTCCGGATAATGTGTTTTTCAGGTTTTACAGCGAGCTCATCTTCAGCCTCTCCAAGCCTGTCGATCTGATTGATCTGAAGAAAAAAAGCCTGCTTACCAATATGGTTAAATCTGATGGCATGCTGATCTATGGATAAATTGTCCCTGAAGATAAAGGCCGAACTGGAAAATATTGAAGATGGCGCTATTGTAGGCTTAAAGGTGGCAGAAATAAACAATGCTATAATACTGAGCATTATCAACGAAAAGAATGAAGTGACAGAAAGAATTTTTAATTTGTAAGTGCAGAAAATATTAACGGGCATTTATCCAGGCTGCAGTATTTTCTGCTTATCATAAGTATCAATTTTCTTTACCGACATCTTCTATCGACCGCCATTTATCCTGTTCCCTAAAAGGAAACATATGGAAATTATAAACATTAACGCCTAATTTTGGCTTTATTTGTTGATTTTTGTTCCCTTTTTTAATGTATTCCCTAATATTAAACACTGATTCAGGAATTGCGCAATGCTGGAAACTGATATTCTGACTAAAGCACTTCAAGAGTTTAAAAATGCTACCAAATGGGAATTTCAGCCCTTGCTG